>JBDNAO010000468.1:0-4367 GCA_039768375.1 Desulfobacterales bacterium
CCGGGCGGAAGATAACGGTGTCCGCCGTACCCCTCGATGGCTTGCCGACTATCGTAAATCTCGAAAATATCCCCGGCCTGCACTTTCGATCGGCTGCCGGCCGCGATCAGAATATCAGCGGTGTCGGCCGCGACGATGTAACTCTTCCACGCCTGCCGCTCGATGACTTTGCAGATATTGTCTTTCACGTCATCGGTGATCTCGGCCAGAGACGGTTCGACAAAATGGGGTTCGATCCGGTTATTGGCGCGGATCAGCTCGACATCGGGTTCTTCAACCCCTGTCTTGTGCGACAGCGTTCGGTCGAAGATCTTGGTGGCGGTGGATGTGTCGTAGAGCTCGATCAGGGCCTCAACCTGCACATAGTAGTGGCTGCTCCTGAAAAACCAGAACCCCTTGCTTTTTTCGTCGACGTTGATGCTGGTGATCTTGCCCACCAGCACGGCATTGAGGCCGAAACGTCGTCCGGTCATCGCCAGACTGAAGTTGTCGACCGCACCGGAGGCCAGCAGTGGCAAGTTGACAAGGGCTTCGGGAAAATCGCGGTCGCCGGGTTTGATAAAAATATTGTCGGCACACTCCGCCTGGATAGCCAGCAGGAGATTGTCCTGAAAGAAGTCCTTTTCCGTGGGGTCGCCGAAAATACTCTCCATCCGAAAAGGAACGACGCCGATTTTCTTTTTCAGTCGTTTGTCGTAGGCACTGGCAGGCTCCTTCACCGTAGACGGCAGGCTCGGGCCCCCACCCGACCATTTGGAACAGCCGCCGGCGACGATCAGCAGCAGGACCAAAACCATCCAGGCCATAATCCGCTTCCGCCGATCCCACCTTTCTCGAACCGTCATCTAAACTATCCTCCTTTAAAGCCCGGACAGTGTCGAAATATGCCATTTAAAAATGGGCCTTTTGTAATGGATTCGATGAGTGTTGTCAATTGCAAGGCAAACACCGGAAGGGGTGATTCTTGACAGTCATTCTTCTTTCTGATAACAAATCAATATTATTAATGATTCTTAACAAAGGGAGATATTGATGACCTCGATCGACGAACAGATCCTCAAGGCAACCAAAGAGATCGTGGTTAAATTCATTGAAACCGGTCGCCTTTCACCCAGCGGTTTCGGCGAAACCTTCAAGAGCGTTTACCGCACGGTCGAAAAGACCGTCAAAGAGAAGAAACCGCAGGTCGTCGAACCGCCGAAACCCGCTAAGTAGACTTTATATCAGTTGGCGCTATTCGACCAACTAAACCGCGCAATTCTGGGCGTGACTGGCAATATAGTCGAATTCGTGATTTCTTCTATTCGCCTAATGGACTTCGGCCCAATTCGTTCCCCACGCCATGTTGACCTTCAGCGGCACTTTGAGTTCCCAGACGCCTTCCATGATCGACCGGATCAGCTCTTTCACCGGTTCGAGCTCAACGGGCGGTACCTCGAACACCAGTTCGTCGTGAACCGACAGGAGCATAGCGGTCTTATACTGCTTCTCCTGCAGCGCCGCATCGATCCGAATC
Source organism: Desulfobacterales bacterium (assembly GCA_039768375.1). Lineage (GTDB taxonomy): Bacteria > Desulfobacterota > Desulfobacteria > Desulfobacterales > SG8-13 > JARFQH01. The sequence goes on from JBDNAO010000468.1 coordinate 1,517, forward strand.
ATCGCGATTTTGATCAAATCGGCGGCCGATCCTTGAATAGGGGTGTTGACGGCTGTCCGCTCTGCAAACTGACGAACGGTTGCATTGGCGCTCCGGATGTCCGGCAGCAACCGGATGCGGCCGAGCAGCGTGCTGGTCCGCATGGTGGCGCCCGCCTCTTTGATAGTGCGTTGTACAAAATGGTGCACCCCCTCATAACGGGCAAAGTAGTTGTCGATGTAAACCTTTGCCATTTTCTGGCTGATGTCAAGCTGCCGCGACAAGCCGAAAGGGCTCATCCCGTAGATGATGCCGAAGTTGATCGCCTTGGCCTGGCGGCGCAGTTCGGGGCTCACCGCTTCCGTCGCCACCTGAAACACCTCGGCCGCTGTGCGCGTGTGAATGTCTTCTCCGTCTTTGAAGGCCTGAATCAGACGCTTGTCGTCCGAAACATGCGCCAGAAGGCGCAGCTCGACCTGGGAGTAGTCAGCCGACAGCAGGGTCCAACCGGAACAGGGGACAAAGGCACGCCGGATTTCGCGCCCCTCTTCCGTGCGAACCGGGATGTTCTGCAGGTTAGGGTCGGAGCTGCTCAATCGCCCGGTTGCGGTGACCGTCTGATTGAAGGAAGTGTGGATGCGCCCGGTCCGTGGATTGATCAACTGGATCAGTGCATCGGCATACGTCGATTTGAGTTTCGAGAGGGTCCGGTGTTCGAGCACCAGAGCCGGAAGTTCGTGGAACCGGGCGAGGGTGGTCAGGACGTTGACATCGGTTGAATAGCCGGTCCTCTTTTTGGTCTTCTTCTGCACCGGCAGGTTGAGTTTTTCAAAGAGGATGAATCCCATCTGCTGGGAGGAATTGATGTTGAAAGGCTCTCCGGCCAGCGCGTAAATGGCGTTCTCAAGCTGTTCGAGCCGTTGTTCGAAAGACGTGGACAGCTCCCGCAGCTTGTCCGGATTAACGGTCAGGCCCCTCTGTTCCATGCGCACCAAAACCGAGACCAGCGGCATTTCGACTTGGCGGAACAATTCGGTCAGCCCGATGTCGGCAAGCTCGCGTTCCAGCACTCCTTTGGCCATGAAGGTGATGTCGGCGTCTTCACAGGCATAGGGCACGGCCTTTTCCAATGACACCTCGGCAAAGCTGGTCATGCCCTTGCCGAGGACCTCGGCAAAAGTGGTCGTCTTGTGATCTAGAAAATCGAGGGCGATCTGATCCAGGTTGTGGGCCCGTTTGGAAGGGTTGATCAGGTAAGAGGCCAGCATGGTGTCGAAGAACACGCCGCCGAGCGCAACGCCGCAACCGGCAAGCACGATCCAATCATACTTGATGTTTTGTCCGATCTTCTTGATGTCCGAATCTTCCAGCAGCGGCTTCAGGGTCTGCAGGACCGCCTCGCGGTCGAGCTGGGCCGATGCGTCCGTACAGGTGTGACCGCACGGGATATAGTATGCCCGGTCGTTTCGCATGGCAAATGAGAGCCCGACCAACTCGGCTTTCAACGGATCTTGGGAAGTCGTCTCGGTGTCGATGGCAACGGTGCCGGCTTCCTGCACGGCCTTCACCAGTTCCAGAAGTGCGGCTTGATCCAGCACCGCCCGGTAGTCCTTTTTACGGGGTCGTCGGGTCCGCGCAAAGGTTTGCTGCAGTTGATTGAACTCGAGCTGTTGAAACAACCGCGAGAGTTCTGCGGCATCGGGCCCCGCCAACCGGAAGTGATCCGGTTCGAAGGCCACGGGTGCATGCACATCTATTCTGACCAGATCACGACTCAGGAAAGCCTGTTCACGGAATTGGATCAGGTTCTCCTTCTGTTTTTTCTTGGTAAGCTTCTCGATGTTGTCGAACAGGGCCTCCATGTCGCCGTAGGTCTTGATCAACTCCAAAGCGGTCTTCGGTCCGATTCCAGGTACGCCGGGTATGTTGTCGGATGTGTCCCCACTGAGCCCCATGACGTCGACCATCCGAGAGGGTGTCAGATCGAATTTTTGGCGCACCACGGCCGTATCGATGACCTCGTCCTTCATAGGGTCCCAGATGGTGGTGTTGTCGGTGACCAGCTGTACGAAATCTTTGTCGCCGGTCACCATCACCACAGTGTAGCCGGCTGCCTCAGCCTGCCGCGCAAGAGTGCCGATCAAATCGTCGGCCTCATAGCCCTGCTTCTCGATGACCGGCAGATTGAACCCCTTTGTGACCTCTTTGATGAACGGAATCTGCATGGCCAGGTCCTCGGGCATCGGCGGACGATTGGCCTTGTAGTCCCGGTACATGTCGTGCCGGAACGTCGGGCCCTTGACATCAAAGAGCATCGCGGCGTAAACCGGCGAACGGTCCTGCATGAGTTTCAACAGCATGCGGGTAAACCCGAATACGGCGTTTGTGGGCAAGCCTTTGGAGTTCGACAACCCGCGAATGGCGTGATAGGCGCGGTGGATATAAGCGCTGCCGTCGATGAGATAGAGTGTCGGTTTTGGCTGCATGTTTCTACAAATCCTCCTGGTTTGCGGATTGCGCCTCGCGTCGATTGCGGCCATTCGTTCCCGCGCAATTCGTCTCGCCCGCAAAGGGGCTATCACCCCGAGGCACTTTCATACCACCCATCGTGTCAAACAACAAGGCAGAGGGGCAGCAACGAGCAATTCTCGGTGACAATTAGAAACCGATAGATTACGCCGGATAACCGGCTCAATGAAAAGGTTTACCGAGCAACGCTGGGTTGCGGCCAAAGGACCGGGTGCGGCGTGAGGTCGAGCCCCTCTTGACGATACCGCCAGACATGTCGATTATTAAACTCGTCTATCCCAATTGTTGAATTTGGAGACGATCGGTTTCGGTAAAAAATTGGAGGGAACCGGCAAATTATGAC
>JBDNAO010000469.1:0-10931 GCA_039768375.1 Desulfobacterales bacterium
ACGACCGGTAGACAGGCGCCATTTTTTTTGTCAATATAATCGCCATGAAAACCGCTTACGCCGAAACCGCTCGGCAGATCCGCTGTTTGAGATTGCAAAGAACGGGCACGGACGCAGAGGTAGCGATGCCGAGACAGAGCGACCCGCCGTTGCGGTCCAACTGGCATGCATTTTTATTAGGGTTTGCCGTTTTGCTGCTGGCTTTAATGTTGACGGCCTGCTCGACACGCAAGATGACGGTTCGCGCCGTCAGCGACGTCATGGCGGACGGTGTGGCGGCGTTTGAAAACGACGACGATCTCGACCTGGTAGAACGGGCATTGCCGGCCAACATCAAGCTGCTGGAAGTCCTGCTGGAGAGCGATCCGCAGAACCGGCAGTTGCTGGTGCTGCTAGCTCGCCTCTATGCCAGCTATAGTTTCGCGTTTCTTGACGACCGGATCGAGGCGGCAGAACTGACCGACATGCCGCCGGAAACCGGCGGATCGTCTATTGCACAGATGAAGAAAACCGCGGTCCGCTATTACCGCAAGGGCAACGAATATGCTCTGCGGGCCCTTGAGATCCGGCACCCGGAGGCCCGCGGGCAACTGGCCGATCCCTCGAAAGCCGGATCTTACATCCGCGGCCTGGATCGCGAAGAGATGCCGGCCCTGTTCTGGTACGGTTTCACACTGAGCGCCGACATCAACTACAACCGCGACTCGATCAGCGCCGTGGGGCAGGGACACTTGGTCGAAAAAGCCATGCAGCGCGTGATCGAGGCTGACGAGGCCTATTTTTACGGCGGTGCGCACCTGGTTCTGCTGGTCTATTACGGTTCTCGGTCACCCCTGATGGGCGGCAAGCCGGAACTGGCCATCGAACACTACCGGCGGCTCGAGCAGATGAACGGCAAGGGTTTTTACCTCGCAGATCTCTACTATGCCCGCTTCGTCCTCTATCAGCAGCAAGACCGCCCACAATTTACCGCCGTCTTGAACCGCATTCTGCAAGAACCCGCAACCGAGGAAAGATTCCGGCTCTACAATCGAATCGCCGCCGATCGGGCGCGGATCTATCTAAACGCGGCCGATCGACTGTTTATCGAGTGAAAGCGAGTCTAGAATGAAGGGAATCAGAATCTGGCGATATCTGCTTGTGTTCATCGTGATTTGGGGTCTTTCGAACGGTGCCTCATGTGCTGCCGCGGAAGGGACCGTTATAAAGGTCGCTTTGATTACACCCGAGGGCAGTGCCTGGACGAATTCGCTCTACCAACTTGCCGCTGCCGTCAAGGAGCGGACCAAAGGGGCCGTGACCTTCACGGTCTACGCCGGCGGGATTGCGGGCGACGAACTCGATGTGCTGCGAAAAATGCAGGCCGACCGCATCCAGGCAGCCGGCTTCTCCGGGGTCGGACTCGGCGTGCTCGTGCCGCAGATCCGCATTCTGGAGGCCCCCCTGCTCTACAAGACCGAGGCCGAAGTCGATTTCGTAAAGCAAAAGCTGGCCGATCGCTTTGCCGCGGAATTCGAGAAGAAGGGATTCGTGCTGCTCGGTTTTGCCGAAGCCGGGTTCGTCTATTTTTTTTCTAGCACGTCGATGACCGGGCCTCAGGGGTTCGATCCCATCAAGATGTGGGTCTGGAAAGGCGACCCGGTGGCCAAAACCAGCCTGGAGGCCCTCGGCATCAAGACCTATCCGCTTCAACTCACCGACGTCAACACCGGCCTTGAAACTGGCATGATCAACGCCTTTTATGCACCGCCGGCTGCGGCTATCGCTTATCAGTGGTATGCCAAGACGCATTTCATGCTCGACTATCCGATGGTCAACTCCACCGGCGCCTTTCTCATTAAGAAGAACACCTTCGATCGGCTCTCGGAAGAAAACCGGAAAATCCTGCGGGAGGCTTCGGCCGGCTTCTGCGACGAACTGGTTCAAATCTCCCGCCGGGTCAATGCCGAAGCCCGGGAGGTTCTGCTGAACTCGGGCATCGTTTTTGAAAAACCGACCAAAGAGCAGCTGCGCCTCTTCGACATCAAGGCGCGGCAGATATACTCCGACAGCATCGACCGCCTCTATTCTCGGGAACTCTTCGATACGGTGTCGCGTCTTCTCGAGGATCAACGACAGTGATACAGAGTTGACCTCTCTACCGGCGGGGGAACTCCGAGCGGTTCTCGGTAACGTCTTGCTTGGAAGCGAGTGACCGGATTAAACGACATTAAATTTGGTTCTTTCAAATTTTGCATACTTTTGTTTCCACAAATAGTGATCCATTGCACCGCCGGCTATTGCTTCGGTTTCATACGGCGCAGAACTCGGCGTCAAGCGGACCTAACCCCATCGCAGACCCATTTTTGAATAAATAGCCTGTGCCGTTTGAGAGCCTGCGATGCGTTTATCATAAGTGTAAGATGGCGATGGAGCAAGGCCCGCTAACCGCCTCAAACAGCTGCGCCTGCTTCAACCGAAACAACAGCCGGCTCCTAACGTCAGAGTGACAGGGCTGTAAACCGGATTCTTATTTTAACCGAGAATTGTCGGTGGAACCCCACTTTGTTCGCGCGATCCCAAAGGCGCGGCAGGAATGCAACCCATGCGTTTGCTTGCCAAGATCGACGACACGTTTGAGATCATCGAGCAAGCGATAGTGATTTTTCTGTTTTCGGCCCTTGTGCTGATGATCACCGCCAACATCGTTGCCCGCAATCTCTTCGGCGTCTCCTACCAGAAAATTCTCGAGGTCAGCCCCGGTATCGTTCTCTGGCTGGCGTTGATCGGTGCGACCCTGGCCCTGAAGAAACAACGGCACATCAAACTCGAGGTCCTGCTGCGGTATGCCGGCCACCGCACCCGCCGTCTGGCACGGCTGCTGGGCAGCCTGTTCGGCGCTGTCGTCATGGGATTTCTGTTCGCGGCGTCACTGACCTTCGTGAAGAACGAAATGGCGATCTTCGGTCTGCAAGGCGGTTCGGCAGTTGTCTTTCCGCTTTTTTTTGCCCTGTCCTTTTTCCGATGTCTATTGAGTGGTCTGGCTGCCGTGCGGCCGACGACAGCCCTTGCAAGCGAAGGCCGCGGCCTGAATCTTGGTACGACTCCGGATGATCCGTCGGAGGGGGCAGCGTGACGCTTTTCACCCTCGCTGTTGCCGTCGTGGCCGGGTTGGCCTTGCTCGAAATTCCCCTATTCATTGTTATTGCCGGCTTGACGATGGTCTGCCTATACGCCGCCGGCCACAACTGGATGGCGCTGCAGGTGGTTCTGATTGAAATGAACCGGCTGGCCTCGATGCCGGTCCTGGTGGCCTTGCCGCTGTTCACCTTCACGGGGGTGCTTCTCACAGAAACCGCGGCCCCGCGGCGGATCATGAACCTGCTGCAGGCACTGGTCGGCTGGCTGCCGGGAGGCCTGGCGATCGCTGCCCTCTGTTCCTGTGCCTTTTTTACGGCCTTGACCGGGGCCAGCGGGGTGACCATCGTGGCTTTAGGAAGCGTCCTCTACCCGGTTCTGCGCCAGGAGGGCTACCGCGAACCCTTTACGTTGGGACTCTTGACCACTTCCGGCAGCCTCGGGCTGCTGTTTCCCCCCAGCCTGCCGGTCATTCTCTACGGTGTAATCTCCCAGATCGATATCACCGGCCTCTTCAAAGCCGCACTGCTGCCGGGCATTCTGCTGGTCGGGGCTTTGTCGCTCTACGCCGCCGCCAGCCAGTGGCTGCGGGGTCGCGCGAATGGAAATTCCCGCGTCTCAACGCCGGTTTCCTGGCCGCGCATCAAGTCCGCCTTCACGGCTGCCATCTGGGACTGGCCGATCGCGGTGGTTCTCGTTGTCGGCGTGTACGGCGGATTCGTGACGATTGCCGAAGTAGCGGCCGTAATCCTGCTCTACGTCGTCGTCGTCGAATGCTTCGTTCTCAAGGAAGTCGATTTCCGGCGCCAACTGCCGGGCATCATGGTCGAAAGTGTCATGCTCTCAGGCGCCATCCTCGTGATCCTCGGCTTTGCCCTCGGCTTCACCGGTTATCTGGTGGACGAGCAGATTCCCGACCGGCTCCTGCGTTACTTGACAGCCATGACCGACAGCAGAATTCTTTTTCTGGCCGGTCTCAACATTTTTCTCCTGGCGGCGGGCTGCATCATGGACATTTTTTCGGCCACCATGATCATCGTGCCGATCATCGTGCCGATTGCCATGAAATATGGCGTGGATCCGGTGCACCTGGGGGTTGTCTTCCTGGTCAACCTCGAGATCGGATATTCGACGCCGCCGGTCGGCATCAACCTGTTTATCGCCAGCTTGAAGTTTCGCAAGCCCGTGGTGCAGCTCTACCGGGCTTCGTGGCCGTATCTGGTTTTGTTGTTGATTCTGCTGGTGGTGATCACCTACGTTCCCGAGCTGAGCCTGTTCCTGGTGCGTTGATTTATTTGTATTTTGGTGCTTGTATTTTGGATTTTGACATTATCCTATACAAACGGGCGGTGATTTGATGCAGCAATATCATTGACCTTTTAGCTTGACGGTATGCATTTAAACCGGCCGCCTAAATTCGGCCCGGGAGGAGGACCACCCTGATACGACGAGCGACTGCGATTTTTCTGATCATATTTCTGGTGATGCAGTCGAGTGGCGTGTTTTCCGCGGCGACGGTTTCGTTCGAAACTCTCGTTCGACCGGGTCTGAAAATCCAATACGAAACACCCTTGAAAGGAGCCGCCGAGGATTTGGCCGCCACTTTTCCGGTCGTCGAGGCCGAACTGGTGGACCTCTTCGGGTGGCACTTGGCTCAACGGCCCACGGTGATGCTGATTCAGACTGGAGAGGTCTTTCGACGGCTGGCAGATCACCCGCTGATCGCCGCCTTTGCCGTTCCGTCCGAGAACCTGATCGTGCTCGATTTCAGTAAACTGGCCGGACGGCCGGCGCATTTTAGAAGTGTCCTGAAACATGAAGTGGTGCACCTGTTTCTGAACGTGAATCGCGGCAAAGCCGCCCTTCCGAAATGGCTGGAGGAGGGGGTAGCCCAGTGGGCGAGTGAAGGAGTGGCCGATCTGCTCGAACAGCCGCAGCCGTCGCTGCTGGAAGACGCCATTCTCTCCGGCGACCTCATCCCCCTGAGCGCGCTCCGCGATCGCTTCCCGAATGACAGTCGCAAGCTTTTATTGGCCTATGAAGAAAGCCGCCGGGTGGTGTCCCACATTGCGGAAACCCACGGACGGAGTGCGCTGATTGACATCCTGGCCGATATTCAGCGTGGGAGTGATGTGGATGCCGCCTTTTACCGAGGCCTTTCCGCCTTTCCCTGGGAAATCGAACGGCAGTGGATCGCGCGACAAAACCGGGGCACCGTCTGGCTGACCTACCTGGCCGGTCATATTTACCAGTTCCTTTTCTTTCTGGGCGCTCTGCTGACGGTGGCCGGTTTCGTGCGGTTTCGGTTGAAAAAACGGGCCTACACCGACGACGAATAAATTTTTACGCCAACCACGGCCAAAGCCGTGACTGGCGTAAAAATTTATTAATATGTTACATTAATAATTAATAAATTAATTATTGAAATATTTGATAATTATACATGTATGTTTGACTCTTCAAACGGTATAGACTGTTGCCGGCATACGTTGATTATTCGACGACTTTTTCCTATATTCGGGATGGTAATACGGGCATCGGTCTTTTTTCTTTACGTGTGGCAGGGTTATTTTGTATGCAGAGAGCTAGACGGATGAGTATCGAAACGGTGGTGCTCTGCCGGCCACCGCTGACCGGTAGCTGGTAATGAAATATTTATACATTCTCCTGGTACTGCTCTATATTTTTTTCCCCTACGACCTGCTGCCCGATTTTCTGGGCGGTTGGGGCCGAGTGGACGATCTGGTGGTATTGGGGTTTCTAATGCGGTACCTCTTCGCGCAGCAGAAACGATCCCGCGCTACCCAGGCAACCGGGAACAAGCCGGGACCAGGCGCCGGAAAGGCACCCGCCGAGGGCGACCAGGAGCCAGACAACAATCGTTTTGACAGCCACGACCCGTTCACGGTTCTCGGTGTCGACCGGACGGCTTCGGTGGAGAGCATCAAGAAGGCTTACCGCGAACTGGTCAACAAATATCACCCCGACAAGGTCGACCATCTCGGAGAGGAGTTCAAAGCGTTGGCCGAGAAGAGATTCAAGCAGATTCAACAGGCCTATCAGAGCATCCTGCTGATGCGCCAGTGAGGGAGGTCGTCATGACCGCCAGATTTTCTGTCGAGAAGACCCTCGGGAAACTGGCCAAGTGGTTGCGCATTCTGGGATTCGATGCTTGCAGCGACCCCTGCGGTTCGATGGGTTCAAAAGCGACGGCCGTTTCAGACCGCATCCTGCTCACCCGCACCCGGCGGCGGAGTCGAAAGCTGCAGGGACGTCCTTTCGTTTTTATCCACTCGAACGACCCCTTCGACCAGCTGAAGGAAGTCATTTGCGGCTTGGGTCTTTCACTGCGTGACATACGGCCTTTTTCGCGCTGCCTTCTCTGCAACGAACCCACCGAACCGGTCAGCAAAGATGAAGTCCGCTACCTCGTGCCGGACTTCATCTGGGAAAGCCACGAGCGGTTTTGCCGATGCGGTCGTTGCCAGAAAATTTACTGGTCCGGCAGCCACACCGAACGCGGCATGGCACGGATCGCCTCTCTGTTCGAGGACCCGAAGCCGAGCGAGCTGCCCCATGGATCCGATACGTAACGTCATTGCTCTCGAAGGGCGCCTTAAAGGCTGTCGCAACGTGAGGACCCTCGGAGTGAGAACCAACTTCTCGGACTACACCGCCCCGGAGCAGGAGTTGATCCGGGGAGCACAGAAAATTTATTATCCGACGACTTTTTATGCGGAGCTGTTCGATGCGGTTGGCAAACAGACATTCCCCAGTTACCATACATACAAGTGTGTGCAGGATAAGATCAAACAGTCCGCCCTTTTTGACCTGCTGGACATTCCGCACCCCCGCACGCGGGTGTTTTACGGCAATCGGCAGAAAAAAAAGATCCGCGATTATTTCGCCTATCCGTTCATCGCCAAGATCCCGCGCGGATCGGCCATGGGTCGCGGCGTTTATCTCATCAAGAGCGACGAAGATTTGCGCTGCTATCTGGCAGAATCGCATCCGGCCTACATCCAGGAATACATTCCGCTGGATCGGGACATCCGGGTGGTGATCATCGGAAGTCAGCTCGCTCACGCTTACTGGCGCATCAACCCGCCGCATGACTTCAGAAGCAATGTGGCGGTGGGGGGACGCATCGGTCTCGACCCGGTTCCCGACGCCGCCCGCGCCTTGGCCGTGCACACTGCGAAAAACTGCGGCTGGGATGACGTGGGAATCGACATTTGTGAGTGTGACGGCCGCTTTGTGGTTCTCGAGGCCAACATGAAGTACGGTAAAGAAGGTTTCCGGGCCGCCGGAATCGATTACACAGACTTAATGGAGCGTTTGATTGAAAATGGCGATATATGATGAGCACCGGGTTGATCCGGTTTTGATAAAAATCGCAGCTCAGATCGATCGGCTTGAGAAAGAAAAGCTTTCTCCTTCAGCGACCCTGAATTCCGAGGGACACCGGCGGCGGCGGGAAATTTTGATAGAGGAAGGATACCGTCCGTCGTTTTCGGTGGACACGGATCGGATCCTGCACTCCCTGGCTTACTCCCGCTACATCGACAAGACCCAGGTCTTCTATCTGATCGAAAACGACCACATCACGCACCGGGTGCTGCACGTTCAGCTGGTGTCGAAGATCGCCCGCACGATCGGCCGTTTTCTGGGGCTCAACGAAGACCTCATCGAGGCCATTGCATTAGGACACGACATCGGGCATATTCCCTTCGGACACGACGGTGAACGGATCTTGTCCCGGATCTGCCGCGACAACGGGATCGGTTACTTTCACCACAACGTTCAGAGCGTGCAGTTTCTGGACCGGGTCGAGCGCAAGGGCAAGGGCTGGAACCTGTGTCTGCAGACGCTGGATGGCATTTTGACCCACGACGGTGAAGTCCACAACATGCAGTTGGCACCGCAGCGCAGTAAGACCTTCGACGACCTCCAAGCGGATATGGCCGCCAAGAAGATCGTACCGGATCGTCCGCTGATCCCGATGACCATGGAAGGATGCGTCGTCCGCATGACCGACACCATCAGCTATATCGGCCGGGATATCGAAGATGCCATTCGCCTGGGTGTGATTCAACGCACCGATATACCGAAGCCGTGCGTCCGGCGGCTCGGCAACACCAACGGCACCATCGTTTTCAATCTGGTTTCGGATGTCATCAAAAGCAGTTATCAAAAACCCTATGTGGCATTCAGCAGCGAGATATCCGAGGCGCTCCAGATGCTGAAGGCCTTCAATCTCGAGCGCATCTACATGAATCCCGGAATCAAGACCCACTTGGAAACAATCCGGAGTCTGTTCGAAATGCTGTTCGAAAAATATCTGACCGACCTGGTGAAGCGCAATACTGCGTCGGTGATCTTCACCCAGTTTCTCAAAGACATGTCCGATGAGTACCTGGCCGGACAAAACCACCAGGAAATAGTGCGGGATTTCATCGCCGGCATGACCGATCAGTATTTTCTGCGGTTGTGCCCGGCGGACATGCGGCCCCAACCGATGGTCCGTTGAGGGGGCCGCGATGACGACCGCTCCGGCGCAGAGCCGATTTTACCGCCGCGGGGTCCGCCCGGCGGGGCTGACCGGCTTCAGGGTGGCGGTTCAGGAAACCGACCTTCAGATTCATGCCGACCTCGATTTGACGGCGGCGGCACGGGAGATCGTCCTGCAGCACCGGAGGTTCATCGAGACCTTCATCGAGAGTCAGCCGATTTTTCGCGAATCATTGACCCCGGTTCGGGTCGTGGAGCCGGCGCCTCTTATCGTGCAGGAGATGGCGCGGGCCGCCGCGGCGGCCGGTGTGGGACCGATGGCGGCCGTCGCCGGTGCCATTGCCGAACACGTGGGACGGGATTTGCTCTCCCGCACGAAACAGGTGATCGTGGAAAACGGCGGCGATGTTTTTGTCAGAACGTGGCTACCTGTGATAATGGGTATTTACGCCGGATCATCACCATTGAGCCGTCGCATCGGGTTGCGGGTCGGCGGCGGCGGCACACCGGTCGGCGTCTGCACCTCCTCCGGCACCATCGGTCATTCCCTCAGTCTGGGAGCAGCCGATGCCGTGTGCGTCGTGTCACCCAATTGCGCCCTCGCCGATGCGGCTGCGACCGCCATCGGCAACCGGGTTAATTCGGCGGCCGATATTTCAGAGGCGATCGCCTTCGGTCGCGGGATCGGCAACGTCGAGGGGGTGGTGATCATCGTCGGTGGTCGGATCGGCTGCTGGGGCGCCTTTGAACTGGTGCCGCTCAAGGTAAAAAAAGGTTGAGTTTTATCGGCAAAGAGCATAATCTTTTTGATTAATTCAAATTTTAGCAGATGGAGATCGGAAATGAAAAAGGTTAAATTGGTCGTCTGGATGCTCATTGTGGTGTTTGTAGTGGTTGTAATCTACCAAAATAAAGATTTTTTTTGGGAAACCAAAAAAAGCTTGACGATCAATTTGCCCCTTATTCCTCCACAATACAAAACCCTGCCTGAGGTGGAACTTCTCATTATCTTCGGCATCTTTTTTGCTGTCGGCTTACTTCTGGGAATCTACCTTATGTTCGGCCGTGGCTTGAAAAAGAAGAAAACGATCAAGGCCCTCAAGACCCAGGTGAAAGAGGAGTCCGAAAAGGCCGTTGGCCTGGAAAAAGAACTGCGTACCGTGCTGGGGGGGGAATCGTTACCGCCGGACAATACCGTTAAAACCGATCCAGCCCTCCAGGCGACTGATGCCAATCCCGGCGGGCAGCCCCCGACCGGGGACAATAAACCATAGATGCCCGATGCCCAAAACCGCGGGACCATTCATACACTTTCGCCCGTTGGAGAGGGTTGATCGGCGCTGAAATCCAAGCGGCCCCCGTGCGGGCGAGCTTGAGAACCGACAGCCTTGGGACCATCGCCGGCCGAGCCGTTAACCGGCCCGACCGGTACCGTATTTTCGCCGCATGAGAATGTCAACACATCATGAACCCACCGAAAAACACCCCCATGATGAGTCAGTATCTGTCGATCAAGGGACAGCATCCGGACGCGCTTCTCTTTTACCGCATGGGGGATTTCTATGAGATGTTCTTCGAGGATGCCGAGCGTGCCGCCGGCATTCTCGACATCACCCTGACCTCGCGCAACAAGAATGTCGATTCGCCGATTCCGATGTGCGGGGTGCCGCACAAGGCGGCCCAAGGCTACATCGCGCGCCTGCTCGATGCCGGTCTTAAGGTCGCCGTTTGCGATCAGGTGGAAGACCCGGCCACCGCCAAGGGACTGGTGAAGCGGGAGGTCGTGCGTGTGATCACGCCGGGGATGATCGTCGAAAATGAATTCCTGGAAGAAAAAACCAACAACTTCATCCTGGCAGTGGCCCGCAACGCGGATGCGTTCGGACTGTCGAGCCTTGACCTGTCCACCGGTGCCTTCCGCGTGACCGAAACCGACCGGTTGGAAAAGCTGATCAACGAGAGCCTAAGGATCGCTCCCAGCGAAATCATTTTGCCCGAATCCCTCCAAGCCGACGCCGGCTTTTCGGTCTTTCTGGAAGCCATGGGCGAGCGGTCCGTTTCGTGTGTACCGGATGGCAGCTTCGACCACCGCCGCTCGCGTAAACGGCTGCTGCAGCAGTTCGAAACCCTCTCGCTCGAGGGTTTCGGCTGTGAAAACCTGCGCCCCGGGATCCAGGCGGCCGGGGCCCTTCTGGCCTACGTTCAGGAGACCCAGAAACAAAAAGTGCAGCACGTCGCCCGGATCGAAGCCTATGGTCTCGACCAGTTCCTGTGGACCGACGATCTGAGTTGCCGCAATCTCG
>JBDNAO010000079.1:0-3413 GCA_039768375.1 Desulfobacterales bacterium
CGGAGTTCGATATCCGCATAGCGAAGCCCCTCGACTACCGGCAGATTGTCGGCTTCCCGCGGTGCCACCTCCTTGAAAATTGTTCCGGCATCATCGAGCAGGAACTTGCGGTCCAGGTCGATAACGGCCAGGGCATGATGTTCCCGGATGACGACGTGAATCCCGTCCGGTATTTTGCGTCGGATCTGCGCGTCGGCGATCCAGGGCTCGGCCAGCAGACGTTTGCGGGCAGCGACCGAATTGACCGCCAAGATATTGGAACCGGGAAGGATTCCGGCCCTTTCCCAAATCTCTTCTCGATTCAGGCGATAGTTGCCTGTCACCGCAACCGTCTTGGTCTTGAACGCATCGCACTGGGTGACCACATCGTGGCAGAAAATAAAAATAATGCTGAGCAGGGCCACACCGATTCCTCCGGCCGCCAGTTGCAGCCCACTGGAGACCCAGTAACGGTTTTTTTTCGGCCGCTGTGGTTTGAAACGGTTTTGCCTTTTGCGTCTAATGCCCAACAATTTTCACCTCGGGGACGAGTTCAACCTCGAACTTCTCGGCCACCCTCTTCTGCACCAGTGCCATGAGGGCCAGGATGTCGCGGGCGGTCGCTCCGCCGCCGTTGACGATGAAGTTGGCGTGCCGGGTTGACACACGTGCACCGCCGATTTGTCGCCCTTTGAGGCCGGCCTTTTCTATCAATTCGCCGGCCGACCGATCCGGGGCCGGATTTTTAAAGAAACACCCGGCGCTCGGTTGGTCGAGGGGCTGCTGAGCCGTTCGCACCTTCAGGATCTCCTCGGCTTCGTCTGCCAGCATCTTCGCATCCCCGGGTTTCAGTGAAAAAGAGCCGTCGACAATGATCGGGGCTTCGCCATCGCCGTTCGGCCCGCTCCTTTTCCAGGAAAGAGACCGGTAGGAGAAATCGAGTCCGCGACGGTCGAAGCGAACCCACCGGCCGTCTGCTTGCAGGCAGCCGACCGACGCCAGTACATCCGCCATCGACCCTCGGGCTGTTCCGGCGTTCATGACGATCGCACCCCCCACCGTTGCCGGGATGCCGAGCGCAAAGTTCAACCCCGCAAAACCGCGCTCGATGCAGTACCGGCAGAGGGACGGCAGTTTGACCCCGGCCTGAGCCGTCAACCGGATGCCGCTGCCGCCTTCTTCCGCCTGGATATCTTTCAGGCATCGGCTCAGGCTGATGACGACGCCGACAATGCCGCCGTCTTTTACGAGCAGATTCGAACCACCCCCGATGACTATCCAAGGCTGTCGGCCCGACCTGCACCAGCGCATCAGCTTCTCCAGGCCAGCCGTATCGGACGGTGTTACGAAAGCCTCGGCCGGACCGCCGACCTTGAAATAGGTGTGCCGGGTCATCGGTTCGTCGAAACGCACATGGCGGCCGAACTGTTCGGTCAACCATTTTTTATCCGTAGGACTCAGCAGCATCGAATCCGGTCTCGCTCCATAATTGACACCTGCCTTTGCGTTGCGGGCAGCGCCGGTTCCTCTCAATTAATAGTCTCCGCGGACGTCGCCAATTTTTCCGCCTTTTTGCGTTCCCAGTTCCCGCAGAACTTCCTCGCCGACCTTCCACACATCGCCCGCACCCAGCGTCAGCAAAATGTCCCCCGGAACGAGAATGTCCTTCAGACCGGCCACGGCCGCCGCGATGGTGTCCTTGCAGATCACCTCCTTGTGGCCGTGCTGGCGAATGCCGTCGCACATGGAGCTGCTGTCGACGCCTTCGATCACATTTTCACCGGCCGAATAGATCGGCAGGACCAGCAGCACATCCGACTGGTAGAAAGAACGGGTAAATTCGTCAAAAAGGGCCCGGGTGCGGCTGTAACGGTGCGGTTGGAAAACCACCACCATGCGCCGGTCCGGCCAGGCCTCTTTGGCGGCCTGCAGTGTGGTCTTTATTTCGGTGGGATGGTGGCCGTAGTCGTCGACGATCGTGATGCCGTTGACATCGCCCTTGATTTCGAGGCGTCGCTGCACCCCCTCCACGGTTTCGAGGGCCGCCTTGACGGTTTCAAACGGTATGCCGAGTTCAAACCCCACCGCCACACTGGCCATGGCATTGTAAACATTGTGAATACCGGGCAGATTCAGTCGAATGTCCCCCAACGGCTCCCCCTTGTGGTGAAGGGTGAACCGGCTCTGCAGTCCTTCAAAGATCACGTTGCGGGCCTGAACGTCGGCCTGTGTGCTCATTCCGTAGGTCGTATAGCGTTTCTTGATCTCGGGGATCAGGCCCTGAACCGACTCGTTGTCGAGGCACAGAACCGCCAGGCCGTAAAAGGGGATACGGTCGATGAATTCGAGGAAAGCGGATTTTATGGCGTCCAGGTCCGGATAGTGATCGAGGTGTTCGCGATCGATGTTGGTGACAACGGCAATGGTCGGCGACATTTTCAGAAAGGAGCCGTCGCTTTCGTCGGCTTCGGCCACGATAAATTCACCTTCGCCGAGACGGGCATTGGTGCCGATGC
This sequence comes from Desulfobacterales bacterium, assembly GCA_039768375.1. Lineage (GTDB taxonomy): Bacteria > Desulfobacterota > Desulfobacteria > Desulfobacterales > SG8-13 > JARFQH01. Next base: position 2,496 of record JBDNAO010000079.1, read on the forward strand.
TCTTGAGTTTGCCGCCGATCACCACCGTCGGATCGAGCCCACCGCGGTCGAGCACGGCGGAAACGATCGAGGTTGTGGTCGTCTTACCATGGGCGCCGGCGACGGCGATGCTGTACTTTAGCCGCATCAGCTCGGCCAGCATCTCGGCCCGCGGGATGACTGGGATCGACGCCTGCCGGGCGGCCCGGACTTCCGGGTTGTCCGCATCCACGGCGGAAGAGACGACCACGACGTCGGCGTCGCTGACCTGGTCTTCGACGTGGCCTTGAAGAATGTGCCCGCCGAAGCGCTTCAACCGTTCCGTGATTTCCGTTGATTTAAGGTCGGATCCCGATACGGTGTAGCCGAGGTTCAACAGCAGCTCGGCGATGCCGCTCATGCCGATGCCGCCGATGCCGACGAAGTGGATGTGGTATTTTTTACGGTACATGATGTCAGGTTCCGGGTTCCAAGTTCTGGGTTACGGGTTGCGAGCTTCCAGTTGCGGTGATTTTATTTCCTTGACCCATAACCCATGACCTATTACCTTTTTTCCAAAAGCATATAACAGTCGTCGACGATCAGGCGCGCGGCTTCGGGACGGCCGAGTTTTCTGGCCTGATCGGCCATGCGGTTGAGAGCCGTCCGATCATTTGCAAAGCGGTCGACTCTTTGCGCCAAATCGGCAGCGGCCAAATGCTTCTCTTCGATCATTTCGGCCGCGCCCTGTGCCGCCAGAGCTTCGGCATTGAGCCTCTGGTGATCGTCCGCGGCAAAGGGGAACGGAATGAAAAGCGCCGCCTTGCCCACGGCGGTGATCTCGGCCACCGTCGTCGCCCCGGCCCGGCATATGATCAGATCCGCTTGCCGGTACCGGCGGTCAATGTCATCGAAGAAAGCGCCGACCACAGCATTGACGCCTTGGTCCGCATACGCCGC
>JBDNAO010000470.1:0-12357 GCA_039768375.1 Desulfobacterales bacterium
ATTACGTTGAACATCCGACGATGGAAAGTGCGCACACCGCACAGGTCGAAAATGCATCGCCTCCACAACGCGTCCAGAGGATCTCCGAAGGCTCTTTGCTCTCGCTCGTCCGGCGTATTCGATGTGTTTAGCACAACCGCTGCCTTTGCCTTGAGCAAACCGATTGGAATGCCTTCGCCACCGTCACCTTCCTCAAATCGATAGGCCACTCCCGGACGGAACACTCGGTCGATCCAGCCCTTCAGAATGGCCGGTGGCTGCCCCCACCAATTGGGATGGATGATGACGATGCCGTCCGCAGACCGTAGGTCTTCACAATGTTTCTGTATGACCGCAGGAATCGCGCCCCGCTCAGGAATTTCCTGCACAGGGAGCAAGGGATCAAAAGCCTCTGCGTAAAGATCGTGCAAGGTGACATGATGACAGTCTTTCCGCAGAGCTGTATACACGCCTGACGCGATGGCATGGTTGAAACTATTTGGATCGGGATGGCCGAGTATAATCAGGATTCTCATCTTATGAGTCGAATGCGCAGTCTCGAAGCCGTCGACCAAAGCTTGGGGTTTGGAGAGATGGCGCGCGATCTGTCCTTATGCCGGATCTCCGCCTGCGGCCGCGTCAGGTCCTCTGGCAGCAATCGCACGACGAATACCACCTGACGTTCGATGCCGCATTGGTTATCAGGTCAATTTGCCCTGATAATTTGATATTAATGATGATTTCAGGCAAAATTACCCCGATGATAAATTGACATTTATTTTTTAAAGTCAAGCCGATACCGAATGTGAAAATTGGGATGACCTGATTCATTGAAACTTGATTATACCAGCCATGTCAACAATCTAAAATCGTAAGTTGCTGGACGAAGTTAGTGATTTCTTGCGGCTTCATCATTATTCGATTCATACCGAGAGAACCTACTGCAAATAGATCAAAAGATTTGTTTAAGTTCACGAAATGAAGTCACGGGTTGATCTCGATTATTGATATTTCCCCTATATTTTTCGGTAAGGATACATTCCGCGTGGCTTCCTGTCATCGGCACCACGAGTCGGCAAGGGGGCTCGCGGGTTGACGCTTAAAGTGAGCGCACTATATTACACAATGATATTTAATATACCGCCTATCAACCTACAATGCCACGATGCGTTTCTTTGAGCGCAAAACAAGCTGGCAGACAAAGGAAGATGATCATGGACGTATTGAACTGGAAAGACCGCGAGGACGTCAAAATAGACAAATTTCCCTACCGGGGAAAACAGCACGATGTCAAGGGGATCAGTGTGCGCTGGCTGTCGAAGGCCGGCGAGGACGGCATGGGCTACCCGGAGTACGGCCTGCGGTACTTCACGGCCCAGCCCGGCGGTGAAATCCCCATTCACAACCATTTCTATCAACAGACCATGTACATCCTCAGTGGACGGTTCGAGTGTTACCAATACGATCCTGAGACCGACAAACCGCTGAAAAGCATGGTCTGCGGACCAGGTGATGTCATCTATTTACCGAGCATGGAGCCGCACGGGATGAGAAACATTAGCGACACCGAGCCGGCCACCTTTTTGTGCTGCATTTGCAACGTCTATGACAAGGAGAGTTTATAGTGAACAAGATCGAGCGCATCGAGGCTGTGTTGAGCGGCCGCGAACCGGACCGGCCGCCGCTGTCGCTGTGGTACCACTTCGGGGTCCAACACGGTTCGGGAGAACAATTCGCTCGGTTGAGCCTGGAGTACTTCAACCACTATGATCTCGATTTTCTCAAGGTCATGAACGACTATTTTTACCCGTCGCCTCTTGGAATTGCGGCGATCAAGACGGCGGCGGACCTGAAACATATAGGGCCGCTGAAGTTGGAAGAAACCGAGTGGGCCCAACAGTTCCGGGCCTTGGAAGTGATCGCAAAAGAGCTTCGAGACCGCGCCTTTTTCATCGATACCGTTTTCGACCCCTGGCAGACCATCCGGCGTAGCATGGCCGGAGAGAACATGCAGGCGCTGATGGACGATGCGCCTGCGGCGCTGCTGGACGCCCTGGAGAAGGTGGCCGACAACCTGATTGTCTATTGCAAGAAATCGCTTGCCCTCGGTTCGGCCGGCATCTTCATGTCGGTGCCGGCGGCGGCTGAAATTGTCTCCCGCGAGGAATTCTTAAAGTTTGTCAAACCGCCGGCGTTAAAGGTCTTCGCGGCAATAGCCGGTATGGGGAGAATGAACACGGCCCACATTCACGGTCAGGACCTTTTTTTTAACGACTGCCTCGATTTTCCAGTACCGATTTTCAACTGGTGGGATCGCGGACCGAATGGACCTGCCTTAGCAGAGGTGAAGCAGAGGACCGACGCTTGCGTCATGGGCGGCATCGATCAGACCATTGTAGCGCGCACCAGTCCGGCGTTTTTGACAGATCATGTGCACGAAGGGCTTCGACTGGGGGGAAAAGACCGGTTCTTTATCGCCAACGGTTGCAGTATCGACACCTGGACCAATCCTGCCGCGATCCGGAGCGTCGTGGCGGCGGTTCGTTCCGGGTGATCTGTCGGAGGATTGAGCGTTTACGAAAAAATGAATTTTCAAATTTGAGAGAGCCCTTATAACCGGCGGGATTATCCGCCATCAAATCAACACCAACACAGAGAGACACGGCATGGACCCATCATTCAAACATCTTGAGACGGCGACCTTCGCCGGTGGCTGCTTCTGGTGCTCGGAGTCGGACCTCGTAAAGCTCCACGGTGTCGCTGAGGTGATATCCGGGTACACCGGAGGTTCCAAAGCAAACCCGACTTACCAGGAGGTATCCTCCGGCAGCACCGGGCATTACGAAGCGGTCCAGGTTTTATACGATCCCGAAAAGGTGACCTACCGGGAACTGTTGGACGCCTACTGGCGGCATGTGGACCCCACCGATAACGGGGGGCAGTTTGTCGACCGGGGGCCGCAATACCGCACGGCCATCTTTTATCACAATGAGGAACAGAAGCGGCAGGCAGAGGCTTCGAAAGCGGGGCTGGCCCGTTCAGGGCGTTTCAGCAAAGCGGTCGTCACCCCTATTCTCCCGCTGACCACATTCTACAAGGCAGAGGACTACCACCAGGATTACTTTAAAAAGAGCCCCTTGCGCTACAAGGCTTACCGTAATGCTTCCGGCCGGGATCAGTTCATCGAAAAAATCTGGAGTGATGATGCAACACTTTCGAAAAAACCGGACGAGACGAAGAGCTATACCAAACCCGAGGATGAGGAACTGCAACGAAAGCTGACGCCGATGCAGTACAAGGTGACCCGCAAAGACGCGACCGAGCCGTCTTTCAAGAACGAATTCTGGGACAACCACAAGCCGGGTATCTACGTGGATATCGCATCCGGTGAACCGCTGTTCAGCTCCACCGACAAGTTCGAATCCGGTACCGGTTGGCCGAGCTTCATCAGACCCCTCGAGCCGAACCACGTTGTCGAAAAAAAGGACCGGAGCTTTTTCATGACGCGGACCGAGGTTCGCAGCCGGCACGGTGACTCTCACCTGGGGCATGTTTTTCCCGACGGTCCCCAGCCCACGGGACTGCGCTACTGCATCAATTCCGCTTCGCTGCGGTTTATCCCCAAGGAAGATCTGGAGAAAGAAGGATACGGCGAATATTTGAAGCTGTTCAGTTAACCTCCGCCAATAAGCGGCAAATGAAAACTGGCGGCAATCGTGTAAACCTTTCCGGGTCGAACGGCGTCTAAAGAGACAATAAATCGGACGGAAGGGAGATCATGCCATGAAAACGAAACGAATTCAAGCGATTCTGGCTGCAACCGCTCTGGTTTTTCTCTTGGCGAACATGGCTTCAGCCGACGATCGATTTCAGCGCCGGCAGAACAATCAAAAACACAGAATCAACCATGGTGTCAGAAACGGTGAGATAACCAAGAGAGAGGTCACTCACCTGGCACGTCAGCAGCGAAACGTCGAAAAATACAGGAATCACGCACTGAGAGACGGCAACCTGAGCCGCAAAGAGGGCCGTCGTCTGAACCACCTGCAGGACCGGGCCAGCGGCTCTATTTACCGCGACCGACACAACGGCTATAATCGAGACCGGCACTATCAGCACAACCGCCAGCGTTATTCCGGTCCGGCATACGGTTACGGGTACACCCCCCACCGGTACTACCGGCCTCTCAGCGGTTACACCTTTTATAGCGTATGGGCATCGCCCGGCTGGGCTTTCGGGTTCTCCACCCACGGCCGATAAATGATTCCCTGGTGCGGATGCGGCGGGGAGATGTCGGATGTTTGGCCGGCCGGTTCCTCCCCGTTAGCTTGCCGGGCGGGGACGCCGCTCAGAGGAAGTTATGGCATCGAGAAAAGGAGCCGGGCCGGCCGATCGAAAACGACCTTCAGAAAGGGGCACTTCGGAAACACCATCGCCCGCGTCTGCGGCTGAGCCGGATGCGCTTTTGGTCGTGCGATTAAAAAGCGGGGATCGGCAGGCTTCCGACGAGCTGATCCGGCGCTACCAGGAGAAGGCCTTTGCGGTCGCCTTTCGAATGCTCTCAGGGGACCGGGAAGAAGCTCTGGACCTCACCCAGGATGCGTTTTTGACCGCTCTCCGCAAAATCGACGGGTTTGAAGGCAAATCCTCCTTTTATACATGGTTTTACCGTATATTGATCAATACCTGTCTGGATTTCCTCAGGCGCCGCAAGCGCTGGCGGCGGTTGTTATACTTTCGGCGGCCGAATTCAAAAGACACCCGCGAGCCGTCCGAAACCCTCGCAGAAGTTGCCAGTTCCGAAGCGAGCGCCAATCCGGGCGCGGCGGTCGACGCGCGTGAGTTGCATCGCGACGTTCGCGGTGCCATGGCACTCTTGTCCGACAGGCAGCGGATGATATTCAACCTGAAGGTTTTCGAAGAAATGCGGATAGCTGAGATTGCCCGAACGATGGGACTGGCCGAAGGAACCGTGAAGACCCACCTGTTCCGGGCGACACGGATCATGAGAGGCGCCCTGGCCGATTGGGCCGGGCGTTGATTGGGGAGGGGAAGCATGCCGGACTGTACTGATCGAAATGAACAGGTAATGCTCGATGTGTATGGTGAACTGGACGCCAGTGCGCGTTCAGCTTGGGAAGATCACCTGAGAACCTGTGCGGACTGCCGTCGCGAAAAAGAAAATCTGACGGCCATGCTCGGCCAGGTCAGGCAAGCGATGGTACCGCAGCCACTGTCGATGCAGGATTCCGCCGCAATGGTCCGAAAGGTGCAGGACCGTTTAGCCGTGTTTCGTCTTCCGGAGAGCTGGCGGCAGCTCGTCAAGGAGAAACGGGCGCTGTGGATTCCGGCCCTTGCGACCGCCTGCGTCCTTGTCCTCGTGACGATCTTTGTCGGCTACGAACGGTCCGGCACGATCGATCAACCGGTGGCCCAGAGAATTGACATTTCGCAGAAAATGCCGGAAAATGAGGAAGAGATTGTCAAAAACCTGGACCTGCTGAAAAACTTCAACACCCTGGAAAGGCTCAGCCAAGTGGTCGACGATTCCGCCGGCCGGAATCCTTCCGAAACGCATAACCAGGGAACGCAGGGGAATATCCGGTATGGTCACGACCAGCGCTCTGCTTAGACGCGCGAGATGCTTGATCCGCTGCTGCGGCGTCTTATCAATCATCGCCATCCTCGTTTTCGCATCAGCCTCTGCTGCCTGGTGCACTTCACGAAACGGTCGGCAAGCCAATATTCAATGCCACCGGTTCAGGGTCCAGAATGAAAATATTGACCAGGTGCGGATTTTGATTGCCGACAAAAAAAACGGCCGGTTTCAAAGAAATTACCGGGAATGGCAGTCGCTGACACCGCAGGAAAAAGAAACCTTGCGGCGCCGGATGCAGCAGTTGAACCGGATGCCGGCGCAAAACCGCCGACACCTTCAGGACCTAAACGATAGATGGCAGCAACTTTCCCCGGCCGAGCGCGGGCAGCTTCAGCGTGCGCTGGACAATTGGAACAACCTGTCCCCGTCTGAAAAAAAGGCCATCCGCAGAAGATTCGGAAACTGAAACGACCCCTGCCACTAAATCAAATCAAATCAGATATTTGTTGGGGACGGTCTTGCATAAATGCATTATGCTTGAATCAGTCTTAGCTTTCCGTCATTAACATGTTTCTCACCACGTCCTACCGCCCGACTGACTGAAGATTGATACAGCCCGAGAATTTGTGAAAGTTCACTTCCACTCATATCCAACTCCCGGATCGCCCAGTAACACAATACACTCCGAGCCATGACCCGTTGCCGTTGTCTGCACGGATTTAAGGGCATAAGGGACATTCTTAATTAATTTAATAACCTATCGTTCCATCCTCCCAGGCTCCGAACCAGTCCGCCGCCGACAAGTTCCGGGCGCCGACCCTGGTTCATTCCGCTTTCCACATAAGCCAGATAATTCTTTCTCGCGCTACGAAGGCTATCACCGAAATATGAAAGAACATAGCTTGCATCCTGCCAGTTATTCTTGTTCCCCAATGCCAATGCCGAATGGCCGCTATAATTGTAAGCGTTGAGCTCGGATAGTGATGAAACCACGTTGGCTCTTAGCGGATTCAAGTGAATATAGCGCACCAGTTCCATCAGGTAGGTGTCTTCTTGGCTCAAGATGGATTTATAGCGGTTTTAGTTTGTCAACTGATCAAAATTTGTTTTATTGTAATCGTCGTCAAAATCGGGGACGATTACCCAATGCAGGCTTTCGGCCGCAATCAAATCAGTGTTAAAGTTTCGGGTTTCAGGGTTTGGGGTTTGCTGACACCTATAACCCTATTCTCGATGAATCAAGTGGTTTCACTTTAACAACACATCTTCGCATCTTGCGGAGAAGTTACGATCTAAGACTCTATTTAATTTTCCTACGTTCCGTTTAAATGGACGTTGGTCGATGTCAACCACCGGCGCCATCGGGGCGCGGTCTTTTTTTATACGGGCAGGCAAACAGGGGTTTCGATGCAGAAAAAAGTGATCCGCTTGGTGGTCATCCTTATACTCCTCGCGGGGGTGGGAGCCGGGCTAGGGTACTATTTTTTACAAGACCAAAAGGAACCCAAGAACGAATTGGTGCTCTATGGCAACGTGGATATCCGCCAGGTGGAGCTGGCGTTTAACGCCAGCGAACGCATTGCCGAGATAATGGTCCAAGAAGGTACGCCGGTGAAAAAGGGACAGCTGCTGGCTGTCTTGGAGACCGTTCGGCTCCAGCACGATGTGGATCGGGCCTCATCACAGGTGGCGGCCCAGCGGGACGAGGTCGCCAAGCTGGAGGCCGGAACCCGGGTCGAGGAGATCAGCCGGGCCAGGGCCGAAGTCGAGGCCGCCAAGGCTCAGGCCGACGATCTCGAGCGAACCTACCGGCGCTTGCGACCATTGGCGGAGAAGAACCTGATCGCCCCGGAGCAGATCGATCAGGCCAGGGCCAAAGCCGATGCCGCGCAGGCCCGGCTGCAGGCGGCTGTGCAGGAGTTGAGGCTGGCCCTGGCCGGTCCCAGGAAGGAAGACATTGCCGCTGCCAGATCGAAGCTGAAGGCCTCCGAGGCCGAGTTGGCGTTAACCGGCCAGAAACTGGCCGACGCTTCCCTTTACGCGCCGTCCGACGGAATTATCCAGAACCGCATCCTGGAGCCCGGCGATATGGCTTTCCCGCAGAAGGCTGTTTTTACCTTGGCCCTGATCGACCCTGTCTGGATCCGCGCCTACGTTCCGGAAACAAATCTGGGTAAACTGTTTCCGGGAATGACCGTCCAGGTTGTCACCGACAGTTTTCCGGACAAACCTTATCCGGCCTGGATCGGGTACATTTCACCCGTGGCCGAGTTCACCCCCAAAACGGTGGAAACCGCGGAGCTGAGGACGCGGCTTGTCTATCAGGTGCGCGTTTACGTGTGCAACCCCCGCAACGAGCTTCGGCTCGGCATGCCCGCAACCGTTATCATTCCATTGAACCAGTCCCGCCAGTCGGCCGGTGCCGAAAGCATTCCAGCTTGCAAGGAGGAATGATGCCGGCGGCTGTCAATAAAGAAAAAGGGGTGCCGGTCCAAAGCGCCGATACGGAGCGGCCGGCCCTGGAACTCGAAAGTGTATCAAAGTTTTTCTTCCAGGGAAAACGCCGCATACCGGCGTTGCAGGAGGTCAGTATCCGCATCGCCAGGGGTCGCATTACCGGCCTCATCGGACCGGACGGTGCCGGCAAGACCACATTGATGCGCCTGTCGGCCTGTCTGTTGAAACCGGCGGCCGGTGCCATTACCGTTCTCGATATCGATGCGATCTCCGAGCCGTTGAAGGTGCAGGCCAGCATCGGTTATATGCCGCAACGATTCGGGCTTTACGAAGATCTCAGCGTTCAGGAGAATCTTGATCTTTATGCGGACCTGCAAGGTGTGGTCAAGGCCGACCGACCCGGACGCTATGCAGAACTCACCCGAATGACCAATCTCGGGGCGTTCACCACGCGGTTGGCCGGGCGGCTGTCCGGCGGTATGAAGCAGAAGCTCGGTCTGGCCTGCACGTTGGTGCGACCACCGCGCTTGTTGCTGCTGGACGAACCCACGGTTGGCGTCGATCCGGTATCACGCCGTGAACTCTGGTCTATCATCGACCGGCTGGTGGAAACTGAAGGGATGAGCGTGCTCTTGAGCACAGCTTATCTGGACGAAGCCGAGCGCTGCGACGCAGTGGTGATCCTCCATGAAGGCCGGGTTCTCGGCCAGGGTCCACCGGGTGATTTCAGAGAGAAGCAAAAGGGCCGGGCCTACACGGTGACCGCCGGCAGTCTGAAGAAACGCCAATTGCAGGAGCGTCTGGCAGATGCCGTAGGGATAGTGGACGCCGTTATTCAGGGTGACTCGGTCCGTATGGTGATGGAAGACATGGAAGCGCCGGACCCGGCGATCCTGCTGTCAAACCTACCGGATGTCGACATCGCGGCAGTGCCTCCCCGGTTCGAAGACTGCTACGTCGCCATGCTCAAGGCCGCCCGCACTGATGGTGCCGTCGACTGGAAACCCTCTGCAGAGATGGATACCCGGATGTCGCCGTCGGCGGCAGACGAAGCCGTCATCCGGGTCGACCATGTCCAACGCCGGTTCGGCGACTTTTACGCCGTCAAGAACGTTTCTTTTGAGGTGTTTCACGGCGAGGTGTTCGGTTTGCTGGGCGCCAACGGTGCCGGAAAGACCACGACTTTCCGCATGCTCTGCGGGCTCTTGCCGGTCAGCGACGGACAGCTGAGCGTAGCCGGGCGAGATCTACGGCGCGCGGCGGCCAAGGCCCGGGCCCGTATCGGCTACATGTCACAGAAATTTTCACTTTACGGCAATCTGAGTGTGCGTCAGAACCTGCAGTTTTTCAGCAGCGCTTACGGACTGAGGGGACGGCGGCGCAGCGAAAGGATCGACTGGGTCCTGCACCGCTTCGAGTTGTCCGAACTGGCCGATGCCGTCAGCGGGGAGCTGTCACTCGGTTTCAAGCAACGGCTGGCCTTGGCTGCCGCCCTGATGCATGCGCCCGACATCTTGTTTCTGGACGAGCCCACCTCCGGGGTTGATCCCATGGCGCGACGGGAGTTTTGGCGTCACATCAATTCGCTGGCTGCGTCCGGCGTCACCGTGCTGGTAACCACCCATTTCATGGAGGAAGCCGAATACTGCGATCGGTTGGCGATCATGGCGGCCGGAGAAATTCTTGCCATCGGCAACCCGATCGACATCAAACGGAAAGCCACCGATGGTTTAGAGAAATCCGCACAGACAATGGAGGAGGCTTTTATCGCTCTGATCGAACGACAGACTCAACCGGAGATATCGTCATGAAAGCCTCGGGAAAAGACGGCCGCAAGCGGACCACGGCACCGGAAAAAGCCCGCGGGGGCGGACTGATGCGGCTGCGCGGTTTGGTGCACAAGGAATTTTTACAAGTGGTGCGGGACCCGAGCAGTATCGGAATTGCTTTCCTTATGCCCGTGGTCCTGCTGCTGCTGTTCGGCTACGGTGTCTCCCTCGACGCCGAACACGTGCCTATCGCCGTGGTCGTCGAGAAGCCCGATGCGGATACGGCAGACTTCCTCGCGGTTTTCAGAAACAGCAACTACTTTGCACCGGTGGTCATGCAAGACATGCGGCAGGCCGAAGAAGCGTTGATGCAGCATCGCGTGGACGGCATCATCGGCTTGCGGGCTAATTTTACAAGGGATTTACAGCGGCCGGGCGGCGCGGCGGTGCAGGTCATTTTGAACGGTGTCGATGCCAACACCGCCCGGCTGGTGTCCGGTTATGTGGAGGGCGCTTGGCTCAACTGGCTGGAGCAGCGTTCATTGAGGTTAGGAAACCCGCTGAGCCAGCCCATCCAGGTGGAGCAGCGGGTATGGTTCAACAGTGCGGTGCGCAGCCGCAATTTTCTCGTTCCCGGCCTGATCGCCGTGATCATGACTCTCATCGGGGCTCTGTTGACAGCGCTGGTGGTGGCTCGTGAGTGGGAGCGCGGCACCATGGAAGCCCTCATGGTGACCCCCGTTGCCGTGCACGAGATCCTGCTGGGCAAACTGGTGCCTTACTTCATCATGGGGATGGGGGGCCTGGGCCTTTCGGTCGCCATGGCGGTCTGGGTCTTCGAGGTCCCACTGACCGGGTCTCTCTTGGTTCTGACGGCAACTTCGGCACTGTTCCTGCTGGTTGCGCTGGGGATGGGTCTTCTCATCTCCAGCGCGGCCAGAAACCAGTTCGTGGCGGGGCAGGCCGCCATCATCGTCACCTTTCTCCCGGCCTTTTTACTCTCCGGCTTCATCTTCGACATCGACAGCATGCCGAGGGTGGTCCAGGGCGTGACGCACCTTATCGCCGCCCGCTATTTTGTGTCCATTCTGCAGACGGTATTTCTGGCCGGAAATGTCTGGTCGGTGATTCTGCCCAACGCTTTGGCATTGATGGTGTTTGCGGCGCTATTTCTCGGTCTGAGCCGTAGAAAATCCCGCAAGCGACTCGATTAAGGGGTATGATGTTCCTGCGAATCGTCGCTTTGATGCGAAAAGAGTTCCTGGCGCTGATGAAAGACAAGAAAAGCCGTTTCACTATCGTCATCCCGCCAATCGTGCAGCTTCTGGTCTTCGGTTATGCAGCCACCTACGATCTGAACAACGTTCCTTACGCCGTCTATGACGAGGATCGGGGAGCCGCGGCCCGCGACCTGCTGAGCCGTTTTAAAGGGTCCACCAACTTTCAGGAGGTCGGGCAGCTCAGTCGTAATGCCGACATTGCTCCTCTGATCAACCGTAAGGGTGCCCTATTGGTGGTCCACATTGGTCCGCAGTTCAGCCGCAATCTGTTGACCGGGGGCAGGGCCGAACTTCAGGTGATCGTCGACGGTCGCAACTCGAACACGGCCATGATCGCCCTTAACTACGTAAGGGCCATTCTCACACGGTATAACCTGGAGTGGATCCAACGTCACGGGGGCCCATCACCCCCGGCCCACCTTGAGATCCGGGCCTGGTACAACACCAACCTGGAGAGCCGCTGGTTCATCGTTCCCGGTATCATCGGTTTGCTGACGCTGGTGGTCACTCTTCTGGTGACCGCTCTGAGCGTGGCCCGGGAGCGCGAACAGGGCACATTCGACCAGCTGTTGGTGACCCCCCTGCGGCCGGTTGAAATTTTGATCGGAAAAGCCCTGCCCGGATTCATCATCGGGATCGCCGAGGCAACCGTGATTATCCTGCTCACCGTCTTCTGGTTCGGCGTTCCGCTTCGCGGTCACATCATGACGCTTTACACCGGCCTGTTTCTGTTCATTCTCTCGGCCATCGGCATCGGTCTGATGATCTCCTCCCTGGCAGTTACCCAGCAACAGGGGCTGATGGGGGCGTTTCTGTTCATGGTGCCGGCCATTATCCTTTCCGGTTTTACCACTCCGATCGCCAATATGCCGGTGGTGGTGCAAAAAATTACCCTGCTCAATCCACTGCGGTATTTCATGGTGGTGATCCGGGGCGTGTTTCTGGAAAACGCCCCGTTTCATTTGCTGATCGGCCAATACTGGCCGATGGCGATCATCGGCTTCGTCAACCTGGCCGTTGCTGCGTGGTTGTTCCGCCATCGGATCAACTAATATGAAACAGCCTGCTCTAAGGGTCTCGGCGAGAATTAATTCCACAAGATTGCGCAGGATTTTGGTTCGTCTACACGGCACATCCGCCGGCGCATATCGGGATATGTGTTGGTGGATGTGCCGTGTAGACGGGCCAAAAAACAAGCAAGATGTGTATCTATTTCTTGCCGCGGCCCTAAGGTCGGAATGGTTCGACGTTGTCTTTGGGGATTGGATGATAG
>JBDNAO010000471.1:0-4492 GCA_039768375.1 Desulfobacterales bacterium
CGATGGCCTTGCGCTTTTCTTGGGGCAGCTTCTCGAACTCCTCCGGCGGCATCGGTTTGTCTTCGAGCAAGGGAATGGTCTGATAACCAGATGCCGTACGGTGTATCACCAGATTCTTTTCCTTGGCCATCTGATTGAGCCGATCGAAGTGCTCCTGCCTCCGGGCCCCATGACGGTTCTTGATCTCGGCCAGTTTTTCCTGGTAGGATTTGCTGTCGAATTCCCTCGGCAGCCGAACCTGTAGATCTTCGACGAAACGACTCATCCGCCTGCTGAACAGGAGTGCACTGCCGGCCGGAAGAGCAACGGCAATCGGACGAAATTCGTCCTTGAAGTTGTTGACCATGCACCAGTCCCCGGGTGTGTCCAGAGTTTCGGCCAACTGCCGCACGATGTCCTTGACGATGGTGGTTTTACCGGTTCCCTCTTGTCCGGTGACAAAAATATTGTAGCCTGGACTTTTCATCGCCAGTCCAAAGCGAATCGCCTGTACCGCGCGTTCCTGCCCGATCACCTCGTCCAGCGGTTGGATTTCCGAGGTGTCTTTGAATTCGAACACCGCCGGGTCGCAAACACATCTCAATTCATCCGGGGTCAATTCATTCTTCGTCGCCATGCGTTACCTCCATCGCCTGCACATCCTGTCGTCTTTTCCAAGAGTTTTCTTCCACCGACAAAACCATGACAGATTCGAGACAATTTTGGCACGTTTTTTCGGCATATTGCAAGTCAAGTGCACATTTTTTTGTAATATTCCGGTTTTTGCGACCTTTTGGTGTGCTTCATCCTACCGATAGAGCCGGCGGCGGTTTCGGCTGAAGCAGACGCAGCTGCCTGAGGCGGTTAGCGGGCTTTGCCCCATCGCTATACCACACACAAGGGCACGGCAAAGTCAGCGCAACGGCTCGACCGGCGGTCACAGGGACTCCTTCCGGCGTCCCGTTTCGGGCGGAACGCGTATCTTAAACCGTACCCATTCAGAGCACTTTTATGCTATAATAAGCAGTTGAAAATCCCAGAATACAAACACCGGCAGGCAATGGAAAACCCGCATCAATTTATAAAGGCGGGAATTTCACTTGGTGCTGCCCGATCCCGGAACCCCAAAATCAAAGGGACGAAACGGCAAGATGGCGGGTGAGATCAGACCCTTCGACGACGACATCGAACATCTGGAGATGGAGAACCAGCAGGCCATCGACGCCGTCAAACGGCCTTCCGATTCTCAAAACCCGGAATTTACAGTCTACCAGGTCCGCCAACGGTTAAGATTGAGGTTCACGGGCACCGCCGGCGAGTATTTCAGGATCTGGATCGTCAACCTCTTTCTGACCGTTTTGACCTTGGGTATCTATGCCGCCTGGGCAAAGGTGCGAACGCGCCGTTATTTCTATGCCCACACGCTGCTGGCCGACCATCCCTTCGACTACCGGGCCAACCCGTGGTTTATTCTGAGAGGCAACCTCATCCTTGGTTTCGGGTTGCTGCTCTTTCTGGCGCTCGAGAGCTTTGGACCGGTTTACAGCGGCATCGTGGTGGCGGCTTTTTATGCCTTCCTGCCTTTTTTGATTTACAAATCCCTGCGCTTCAACGCCGTCAACTCATCCTATCGCAACCTTCGCTTCCGATTCCGCGGATCGCTGAAAGAGAGCTACAATACCTATCTGTTCATACCCCTGCTCATTCCGCTGACCCTGGGCCTGATCTTTCCCTACTGGGCTTTCCGTCGCAAGAAATACTTTTTCGAAAATTTTACCTTTGGTCGAAGCCCCAACACCTACACCGGTTCGGCCGGCCCCTTCTACCAGGTCTACGGAATTACCGGTTTTATGGTCATCCTCCTGGCCGTCGTGGCCGGCGGCGGGGTGTTCTTCTTCGTCTTGCAGCCGCAGGGACTACCACTTGGGTTGAACGACACGCATCGGTTTTTCACGCTGCTGCCGATCGCCGGTTTCTTGTTCGCAATGACGGCCTTCACCTTTATCGAGCAGTTTCTGTTCGCACGGCTCACCAATTACTGCTGGAACCGGACAAGCGTCGAAGGCCTCTGTTTCAATAGCAGTCTCGATGTCGGCAACCTGCTGTGGCTCCGACTCACCAATCTTTTGGGCATCATCTTCTCCCTGGGTCTGCTGATTCCCTGGGCCAGGGTACGCCGTACCCGCTACCTGGTAGGAAGCCTGACACTGTTCAGCGACCGCAGCCTGGACACCTTCACGGCTGCCGAACAGTCGGCTGAAAGTGCCATCGGTGAGGCGGCAACCGGATTTTTTGACATCGACATAGGCCTATGAGCACATTTACGGGAACATATTTCGACGGCCGGAGTTCGAAGCCGGTCCAAGTGGGGATAACCTTCGAGGGAACCACGCTCCGGTTGCAGGACTGCGCGGCGGTCCTGCCGGACATCGTTGTCCCGTTGCAAAATTGCAGCGCAACGCCGCCGCTCGGTAAAACCGGTCGGTCCTTGATTCTCCCCGGTGGTGCGCGCTGTGAAACCCGAAATGCAGAACTGCTGGCGCTCGTCGACTCCCGCCGGGGTCACGCCGGCTCCGCGCGGATCGTCATTTTTCTCGAGTCCGGTTGGAAAACAGCGCTCGCCTGTCTATTGGGCCTGTTTCTGTGTCTCTGGGGATTCGTGGCCGCGGGCATCCCCTTTCTGGCCAAAATTGCCGCCGCTGCCGTTCCGGCCCCTGTCACCGATAGATTGAGCCGCCAAACGCTGGCAGCACTGGATGCACGCTTTCTTGAACCGTCCAAATTGGGTATCGACCGGTCGGCTCATCTTCAGAATCTCTTTCACGGTCTTGTCGGCCGTAAAAAGTCAGCTGCGCATTACCGACTGGAATTTCGTAAAAGCGGCCACGTCGGTGCGAACGCGTTTGCCTTGCCCTCCGGTCTGATTGTGATGACTGACGAATTGGTGGGGCTTGTCGAAAACGATCGGGAACTCATCGGCATTCTGGCCCACGAAATCGCCCACGTCGAAAACCGTCACGGCCTGCGCATGTTGTTTCAGAATGCCGGCGCCCTCCTGATGGTATCGACCCTGGCAGGCGATGTGTCATCGATCGGTGCCGCAGGGGAAACCCTGCCCACGCTGTTGATCGAGTCCGGCTACTCGCGGCGCTTCGAAAAAGAGGCCGACCGGGCCGCCGGTACGTACCTCATCCGGATGGGCTGGGGTACGGCCTCTTTGCAGAACATTCTGGCCCGAATCGCAAAAACGGCACCGATCCTTCCGGCCTTCGCGCTGTTTTCCACCCACCCCGATTTCGAAGAACGCATCGATTATCTGAAAAAAATGGACCGGACCGGATGAAGGTGACCGGCAAACCGTCATCTGTCTGCACTGCCGGTGACCGATATCCGCACGCCGATGGTCATTTGAACGAATTCGGTGTGATGAAGGGTTGTCCCTCCTTCTTATCTGCATTATCATCCACGTGTATTTCCGTAATAAATTTCCTTCGGTCAGATGCCAAAAATTGATTGAGACGGTTGTATAAGGCGCCAAACCCGGCCGCAAGACGATTTGACTGCGGCGGGGGTGGCATAATGACGGGCGGCCATACCCCTGTTTCGAAAGAGGTGTCCGACACACTCGTCGCCGCATGACAACACACGTTGAAGGACGTTCCCATGCCGATTGAATACCGACCGATCGGTCTGATTCATTCCCCGTTTGAAAAGCCGGCCGGAATGCCGATCCAGCCCACCGGCGCCGGCGGCATCTGCGGCACCGTCGAGGTTTTTCCGGAATTCGCCCCGGGACTGAAGGATCTCGACGGGTTTTCACACATCATCCTGCTCTATCACTTTCACCGTTCGGGGGCCCCCGAATTGGTGGTCGAGCCCTTTCTGGATTCACAACCCCGCGGGGTGTTCGCCACCCGGGCACCGAAGCGACCCAATCCGATCGGCATTTCGGTGGTCAGGCTCACAAAAATCGTCGCCAACATCCTTCACATCGAAAATGTCGACATCCTCGACGGCACGCCGCTGCTGGACATCAAGCCCTACGTGCCGGCATTTGACCATCACCAAGTCGAGCGCTTTGGTTGGCTGGAACGGACCAGCCAGCATGCGCAGCAAGCCGTGTCGGACGAACGGTTCGCAAAACCGTCGGCCGGCGGCGATCGATCGAAGATTCCATGACCCATTATCTCCGTGAAGTACAGCCCAGAAAGTGAGGTAACCCAATGGTGCGTATGCTGTTATCATTTTTTATTTTCTTTGGATTGGCGTCGGTCGCCGCCGCAAACAGCGGTCTCGTGAACGTAAAAAGCACGCACAGCGTGAAAGATACGGCCGACAGACTGGAGAAAGCCCTTGAGACCAAGGGAATGACCGTGTTTATCCGGATCGACCATGCCGCAGGTGCTAAAAAAGCCAGCCTCGCTCTGCCGCCCACCGAACTGGTGATCTTCGGCAATCCGAAGGTCGGCACACCGCTGATGCAGTGCAGCCGCAGCGTGGCCATCGACCTGCC
>JBDNAO010000080.1:0-7129 GCA_039768375.1 Desulfobacterales bacterium
TATTTCTTGCCGCGGCCCTAAGGTCGGAATGGTTCGACGTTGTCTTTGGGGATTGGATGATAGGCTTACGGCAGAACGCCGTTGGCGGCCGCTACTACCGCCGCGGTAATCAGATGAAATAAAAAGGCGGGAAGAATGCTCTGTGAGCGTTCCCTGACCAAACCGACTGCGATACCGAAAGCAAATGCACTGAAGATGTTTGCAGTGGTCCAGGCGGTGAACACTTCCGGCAGAGAGCCGGAAGAGAGCAGCAGCCGGTAGCCGATGTAAACGGCATACAGAAAGGCGGAGCCGACTGTCGGCCATGACAGAAACCAATGGCTGCTGCAATGCTGGATGCGGGCCGAGCGGGCCAACAGTCCATGCACCAGGCTGCGAAACAGCAGTTCCAAGGCCAGCGGCAGGGTGATGACCAAAAACAGTATTTTCTTAAAGAGGTGCACGTCCCAAGTCGAGATATCGGGCTGCCATGTACCACCCAGGAAACCGCAAAGGACGGCACCGGGAAGTATCAACCACCAGGACGTTCCCAAAGGAAGGCTCAACCCGTACTGCCATGATTTTCGATAAGACAGGATCGCCAGAAACACGACGGTCAGAACGATCACCAGGAGCGCGGCGTCGAAGGCGGGGTAGAGGGTCAGGCCGAACAGGATTTTCGCGAACCAGGCGTCCGGATGCCAGAACAGGCGCAAAACTTCAGCGGGTGCCAGGATGGCCGTTACGAGCATAGCGGCTTTCAACAATCCGGCGGCCTGCAGCCGTATACTCGGCTTTTGCAGTGCGTCGCGGCAGGCTTGGACAATTTCCCGGGGAGTGAGACTCGTGCCGGTTGCTCTCGGCGAACCGCCGATGTCGGACGAACCACCCCAGCGGTTGTTTTGGGAGCGGCACCTGACGACCGGGTCGATAAAATTCAATCGTTCGTACACCGTTTCGAGGTCGCCCGGCATGAACAAATCCATTCGGCGCAGGGTGTATGTGCCGGGACTCCTCTGCAGCACGACCAGTCCAAGCCGAGTGCCGTAAAGGTTGTTGAGATGCGGCTCGAGTTCGTAAATACCGGTGTCCGATTCCACCACCACCACGAGTCGGTCACCGGTGAGGTCGACCCGCGCCAGTTCCTTGATACCCTTGAAGTCGGTAAACTCGCTCGATTTGTAGATAATACGGTCAATTTTGTGCAAGATTGTTGCGGTATACTCCAGGAAATCGACTTCTTCCCACAGTCCGTCTTTTTTAAGCTGGATTTCATCTTTGCGCAGGAAGTCAATCACACGCTGGGTTCTGCGGAGATGTTCGGGCGGCAGGGCGCTGAGTTCCTTCAACTCTAATCCCAGGGCGTCGATGACGCCTTCGAGACGGACCAGCGCATACAGAAACCGCAAATACATCGGTTCCTTGCGGCTGATGCGCTGATGGTTGAAGATCAGCCATATCGCCAATATCGTGTCCAGGTCGGGTTCGTTGGCGTAGATCTGCCATTCCCGGTCGCGCAGATCCAGTCCTTTCAGGATCATGACCAGGGCCTGTTCGCAAGTGGCAAGGGTGAATGCCCGTACACACCCCTCGTGATGGTCGAGATTGTAGATTTTTTTTTCGTGATCCAGGAACGGTTCGCTCTGGGCGACACCGTCAAGGTAGATGGTCCCCGGGGGCGCCTTGCGCGCGGTGGCGGCCGACACCGTAAAGCCGGCCTGAATCAGGACGGTCAGATTGGGGGCTTCGAGGCAGGTCAACATTTTCTTGCCCCCGATATCCTTGACCACATAACGCTGCGGCAGCTCGGCGGGGGGCGCTAGATTGGCTCGCGGGTTATTTCCTGCTTCAGCGGTCACATCCGACATGGAAAAGCGGTTGCCGGAATTAGGATCGGAGGTCCCTTTAGAGTTGTCTTGCATGAACCGACTCTTGCGTTACACCGCCCTCGAGCGGCGATTCATCCGGCGGTCGAACCACTGTTCCTGCCGGTTGCACATGATGTCAAATGATCATTCCGACAACCGGTGCCGAATAAGATCTTGCTCAAAAATAACCGACCGTCTTGGACACCGATGCATCCCGTCCGGCTGTCGCTGCAAGAAATTGGAATATAAAGATATACCTGCAATTTTACGCCTTGTCGGCCGGGCGCCGCAACGCCCAAAATTACTGACTTATTTACTCGCGAGCCCTAAAGGCCCCAGCAAAAAATAATTCCACATCTGGCGGTCTTTTGGTCCGTCTACTGCGTTACCGCCACCGACACGTATCTCGATATGCGCCGCTGGATGTGCCTTGAAGACGAACCCAAATCCGGCGCAATCTTGTGGAATTAATTTCATACCGTGACCCTAAGATCTTCAGAATGGCGCCCTCTCATGCACAGAATAAATGCGCCTGGCGTCACAGCGGACAGCATAATAGCCCATATTAATAACAGTCAATCCACCGGGGGTCAAGTAATCTGATCGATCCGGCTGCTCTCCATACCGGTTGACAGATCATCGATTCATCATTTAAAGTTCTTCCCTCGATTTATTGGGAGAAAAGGGTCAAGGATTGTCGGGTTTGATCATTTTTGAACCGATGAATCCGGATGGAATCATCAACTTTAATGGAACGGAGGCAATGAAATGAAAACCTTATCTTGCTTGGTCCTGATCATGCTGGTCGTCGTGCAGTCGGCCGCCGCGGCAGATCAAGCCGCCGTCAATCCTCGGGTCGCCTTGGTAACCTCAAAAGGACGCATCGTGATCGAGCTTTTTCCGCAAAAGGCACCCGCTACCGTCAAGAACTTTTTGGCATACGTGGATGCCGGTTTTTACGACGGCACTGTTTTTCACCGCGTGATCCCTAAATTCATGATCCAGGGCGGTGGTTTGACGGCGGACATGAAGAAAAAACCCTCTGAAAAACCGATTTCCAACGAAGCCGACAACAACCTGAAAAACACGCGCGGTTCCGTCGCCATGGCGCGGACCGGCGATCCTCACAGCGCCACGAGCCAGTTTTTCATCAACACTGCCGACAACGATTCCCTGAATTATCGAGGAAAAACCCCCCAGGGCTGGGGCTATGCCGTCTTCGGACGGGTCACAGAGGGAATGACGGTCGTCGATGCGATTTCGGGCGTCAAGACCGGCAATTCCGGTATGTACCGGGATGTGCCGATCGAACCGGTGGTCATTAACAAGGCGGAGCGGGTGAAATAGTTTCCGTTTTGCGATCTATGGGATGATACACGGGTCCGAACGGCTGATGAGCGAAGGTCTTTTAAGCCAGCGGTTCGATCGGCGCAAGAACCTTCTGCAGTTCGACGGCCAGATCGACTTTTTCCATGTGCTTTTCTATGCCGGCAGGAGAAAAGGGCATTTCCGCGAAAATCCTTTTTTCCTGCAGATTTGAGATTTCCCACAGCCAGCGGAGGCGAGCGCGATATTCGGGTGTGGCCCCGTATCGCTCCAAAATATAGGCCATCCTCTCGTCCAGGCTGACAATGCGGTCGTGCAGGACCCGTTTGTCGGCGTAGTTGACGATTTCGGCTTCTGACGGCATATCGCTGTCGAAATAGGTGTCCAACTTGACATGTTGCCGGACAATGTCGCCCACCTCCGCGTAACCGCGATCGACAAGCAGGTCACAGCCACTCTCAGAATGTTTCTCTCCGGTTGTCAAGCTACGGGTTTTGGTGATGTCGTGCAGCAAAGCCGCCGCCTGGACCAGGTCCCGGTTGAGTGTCCGCCCCTTTTCGACGAGGTGTTGCACCAGCAACTCGGCTACGCGGCAGACCTGCAGGGAATGCCGCACGATATGTTCCATCATGCGCATCTCGCGGATGAGCCGGTAACAGTTTTCTCGAGACGGAATCCTCATCTTTGTTCCGTAATACACAGCGTTAAACCTAAACTGCGTATTTGCAGTCTGATCTCTAAAGGCGTATACAAACTTATGAGTGATTTTTCAACCGGAGGTGAATACGATGGAAACATATCCCATACCTATGGTTCCCGGACCGGTTAGTTTGCCCAAGGCCGTGATCGAAGCGCTGACGGCTGATTACGGCTCGGCCGATCTGGAAACCGAGTTTTTTGACCTGTATGATCGCACGGCTGCCGGGTTGCAGCGGATAATGGCGACTGCCGACACGGTGGTGATCCAGTCCGGCGAGGGTATGGTGGTTCTCTGGAGTGCTCTCAAGAGCTGCTTGGCACCCGGTGACCGCGTGCTGTCTGTTGCCACCGGTTTGTTCGGTCACGGCATTGCCGATATGGCGACTGCGGTCGGGGCCGAGGTTCGTAAAGTCAGCCTGCCCGACGATCAAACGATATCCGATACACGCGAAATCGAACAGGCGATTGCGGCTTTCAAACCCAAAATGATGACAGCCGTGCACTGCGAGACGCCTTCCGGTACCCTTAACCCGATAGCGGATCTCGGTCGTTTGAAGATAGAGCACGGGGTGCCGTTGCTCTATGTCGATGCCGTCTCCAGCATCGGTGGCGTGCCGGTTTTGACGGATGATTGGCATATCGACTTGTGTCTGGGGGGCGCCCAGAAGTGCTTGAGCGCGCCCCCGGACATGGCCTTTTTATCGGTTAGCGGGAATGCCTGGGAGATTGTCGAACAGGTGAACTATGCAGGATACGATGCGTTGAAACCCTTTCGTCATGTTAAAAAGACGCGCTATTTTCCCTATACACCGAACTGGCACGGTCTGGCGGCTCTTCACGCCGGTGCAGAGATGATCCTCGCCGAAGGGCTGGCAGCGGTCTTCGAGCGCCATGCCGTGGTGGCTGAGGATTGCCGCCGCTGGCTCGAAGATATCGGGCTGACACTTTTTCCTGCACCCGGCGCTGTTCCGTCAGCCACGGTGACAGCTGTCTACTTGCCGGCAGCGAAGTCATGGTCCGACTTCGACACCGCAGTGCGCAAACGGGGTCTTGTGGTAGGTGGCAGCTACGGTCAACTGGCCGGCAAGGTTTTCCGGCTCGGCCACATGGGGTCCCAAGCGGAAAAAAAACTGGTTCGACGTGCTCTGGATGTCATTGCCGACGTGCTTTAAGATTGCGACCTCACTAAGGACTCACTCAAAAATAAGGTCATCGTTTTATTTGATGACGCCGCAGGCCACCCTGGCCCCACCGCCGCCGAGTTTCTGAGGGCTATCCGAGTAATTGTCGCCGCCGGCGTGGATCATGAGTGAGCGTCCTTTGAGATCGGAGACTTTGATGCGTGGTGCCAGCACCGGTTGAGTGGCGTGTCCATTCTGATCGGCAGACAACGGCGGAAGATCACCCAAGTGCCCCTCACCGTATGGTCCTTCATGCCGGCCGGTTCCGGCAGGATCGAAATGTCCGCCGGCCGCCAGACCGGGGACCGATTTCCCATCCTTCTCGGCAGCCGCGCAACTCGGGTTTTCGTGAACGTGAAAACCATGCAGACCGGGTGTCAGGTCATTGAGATCCGGTGTAAAAATCGTTCCATAGGGACTCGAAGAGACCGTGATTGTCCCGATGGACGGCCCTACACCACCTTCGTTGAGAGAATTAATAGTTACCGTCATATCGGCAGCCCAGACGGATCCGACGGTTAGCAATAGACCTGCAACGACCATGCGCAATGATTTCATTTCTCGGTTCTCCTTTCTTCAATTCGTGGATTGACACAAGTTAAAACAAGCTCTCGTTTTTTCCTCTTTATTATTGTCTTGCCCTTTTGACGGGGGTTGTATAAACCGACGAAGCGCAAGGCCGAAAGATGCCGTCTGCGTGTCGATTGTATTGAAACCATAGTTCCGGCCTTGGGCTTGTCAAGCATCCGTCGGTCGAAGAGGAACAGCCGCCTGCAGTGCCGGCTGGTTTTTCGAACGGCCGATGCGTTCAGACGCAGGTCCTCATTCCGATGGAACGAAACTATTAAGTATTGTAATTTTGGGTATGCAGGTTATCTTTTAGCCATTCAAAGCTTCGGCTGAATCGGTTGGCAGGTGTTTCATGGCTATGACTTCTCTTGCGGATTCTTCGCAACCGGCAGGAAATAAGTATGAGTAAAGACATCTTTGAAGAGGTTGCCTTCGAAGATTTGCCTTTGGAAGAGGGACCCTCGAGCATAACCGACCATCTTCGATCCGTTCGGACGCATCGCCATCCGGCTGAACAACAACCTGGGGGCCGTTGTCATTTTTTTTCTGCACGCCTTCGTGATGATCTTCCGGATCACAGCCAGCGCAGCGAATTCATCGAACTTTACCGCCTACTGCTTGAGAAAAACTACATGGGGCAGTTGTTGAAGTACACCGACGACCGATAACGCAGTCCAAAACCTTTATCTTAAAGCTTATAATCACATTGCAGGTCATGAGTAAATATGGTTGGCCCCTCCAAAGCCCCAACTCAAAAGGAAATCGACCGGATCAATCGCATCCAGCGAGAGCATTTCGACAGGCTTTACCATTTGTTCGACCCTCCTTTGCCGGCCGGCGTCCCCGAGCGGCTCGAGAAAATCGTGATGGCCGCCGCAATCGAGACGGGCGATTCGGTATTGGATGTGGGAACGGGAACCGGGATTTTGATTCCCATAATTCGACAGTACGAGCCTGGCTGCATCTATGCCTGTGATCTTTCCGAAGCGATGTTGAGGCGGCTAAAAGAGAATTACTCCGGCGTCAAGACCATTCAGAAGGATGTCAGAGAACTCACTTTACCCGACGAAAGCCTTGATGTTGTTTTCATCAATGCTTGCTATCCGAATATTGCCGACAAGGCGGGCGCCCTGAAAAATATCAGTCGCATGTTGAAACCCGCTGGTCGCATGATCATCAGCCACCCGCTGGGAAAAGCCTTTATCGAATCGCTCAGACAAGGCTCTCCTTATCCGCTGGATGATTTTCCTTTTAAATCTGAAACAAAAAAATTACTTGGACCCTATGGCTTCGCCGTTAAAGAGTTTGTCGATCAGCCGGAGCTCTATATTCTTGCGGCGGTGAAACGACCTAAGGGTCGCGGCAAGAAATAATTACACATCTTGCTTGTTTTTTGGCCCGTCTACAGCCTTACATCCACCAACACATATCCCGATATGCGCCGGCGGATGTGCCTTATAGACGAACCAAAATCCTGCGCAATCTTGTGTAATTATTTCTTGCCGA
>JBDNAO010000081.1:0-6726 GCA_039768375.1 Desulfobacterales bacterium
ACTCGATTAAACGGATTCCTTTCGCCCCAGCTCGACAATCCTTTGCGCATAATGCTGACGCAATCGATCCAGCGTTTCCGGATTGATTGGCCCCTTCCAGGTGCTGACATTGCTGAATCGTCCGGGAATCTCTATGGAGGCCGGATCGTAGCCGGTTGCCAGCCGGATCTGCCACCGGCGTGTCTGCAGTCCTCTTGAAACCTCTTGAACGGTCTCTGCCAGCGTGTCGTATCCCACTGAATGGAGGCACTCTGCCAGGAGTTCTTTTTTGTAAACACCACGGGCAAAAAGGCAGACCACCATCGAGGTTAAAAAAACCCGCTCCTGTTCATCTTTCACCAGAAATTCGACCGCCTCATCCAGGTCCAGCGCCTCGACTTTTTGATCGTAGGAATAGCCGCCGGAATCCAGGTGCGAATGCCGGAAGCCCAGGGCCTGGGACACGAAAAAAACCTCGCCGGTGGCATAACCGGCCATTTCCTGACCGAGAACGCAGGCAAACTCCCTGCCCCCATAATGGGCCGCGGCCTTTGCGGTTCCCTGTGCAAGCAACCGGTAAAAATCATTCGTTCCTGCGGCGAGGTGGCGGACGGCCCCGGTATACGTTTTGGCATCTCCAAACTTCAGAGGGACCAGAGAGTCTTCCTGCTTGATGATACCCCGGCCCAGCGCCTCAGTGGCCCAGGCCAGGGCCACCCCGGCGGACATCACGTCGAGCCCGGTTTGCTCGACGGTGTCCATGATATCGAGCACGGCAAAAGGATCGGTCACGCCCAGCATGGCACCCGTGGCAAAGATCGGCTCGTAGTCGTAGGCCACCTGGCGGTAGAAATACTGATTGGGTTCCATGAACTTCTCACGCACGAAACCCACGTGAATGCAGCCCACCGGACAGCCGGCGCAGGCCGTGTTGCGCAAAAGGGTCCGCGCGGCAAAATTCTCTCCGGTGATGGCTTCGATTTGCGGATCGCTCGTCTGCTGCAAGTTTCGGATCGGCAGGGCTTTCAATCCGTTCAAAACGGCTATGTTCACTGCCGTCCCCAGGTTGTGGTACTTGTGCATCATTTTGGTGTCGGTGAGCTGCTGATGGACCTTCTTGAACAGCTTGGCGTACTCTTTTCCTTCCGGTAGCGCAAACGTGCCGTCCCCCTGGATGACGATGCCCTTGAGGTTCTTGGCCCCCATGGCGGCCCCGCCCCCCAGCCTTCCGAAATGGCGGTAGGTGTCGACGTTGATGCCGGCCATGGCGGAACCCTGCTCACCGGCCAGACCGATGCGCAGGATGCTGCGGTGCCCGGAGCCCTTGAACATGCGCCGCAACAATTTGCCGGTGGTCCCCACGTCCTTGCCCCACAGGTAGTGAACGTCCTTGATCTCGAGATGTCGTGACCCGATGGAAAGGCAGACCGGCCGGTCTGCCCGGCCGGTGACCACCAGAGCGTCCAGATCGGCGAACCTCAAGGAAAGGGCGCTTCGGCCGCCGGCATGGCTTTCGGCATATTGGTCGTGGTACGGTGACTTGAAGGCGCAAACGGTCTTGCTCATTAATGGAAAGTACCCTGTGAGGGGGCCGATGGCGAAAATGATCGGCTGGCGCGGATCGTTCCAGGGCTCGTCCATCTGCCCGTGGCGTTCGAAAAGCGCCGCCGCCAGGCCGCTGCCGCCCACGTGCACACTGCGTCCTTCGAGGCTCTCGATGGTGCCACGGCCGGATGTCAGATCCACAAGGAGCACCCTGAAATCATCCCGTATCATGATGCCGCCTCCTTCGATTCCTCTTTAGGATCCGACGTGCCGGGAACATCAACCATTTCCAGGCAGTCGTGCGGACAGAACGGGACGCAGCGACCGCAATGGATGCACACGAACGGTTCGCCCATCGGGTCGAGATAGATGGCATCCACCGGACAGGCCGCATCGCAGGCGCCGCATCGAATGCACAGGTTTTTTTTCACCATCACACCGCCGCCCTTGCGCTGTGTATAAGCCCCCGTGGGACACACCGCAGCACAGGGCGCAGGATCGCAGGCGTAACAGGGTTTGGCCTCGAAACCGGTGGACAAGCCGCCCGAGGATAGGATACGAATGCCGGCCGTGTCCCAGGACAGACGCTTGTGCACTAGCCGGGCACATGCCAAAGAACAAGCGTGGCAGCCGATACAGCGCTCCATTCTGGGGGTAGTCAATATCTTCATGGGGGCTCCCTCGATCGGATTCGATGATGAGATTCAAATTGAACGGACAACCCTTAACCATAAGGCTTTAGTTATGGGGTGTACGAGTGTGCCAAGAATGGACTTGTGTGTCAATACAGAGACCCTATTACCACGCCAAGACAGTATTCTGATATCTGCGGACCGAAACGTTCGTACCAAAGCAGGGGTAGAAAATGTTTGACGGAACAGGATCAAATCTAAACCAGGTGCCTTTCAATTCGGCTTTCTCTATTCTGTGCATTCCCGGGCTGGGGAACATCGTTTTTGCTCACACCTTGTTCATCGGCCTTGACTTTCGCCCAAGCTAAATCATCCCCGTCGGCTTTGAGGCCGCTCTGCTGAATGTCGCGTCCGGCCTCGAACACCAGTTCGGTCAAAAGGGCGAAATGATCTGAGCCGAAGCCTCGCAGCCGGCGCATGCAGGACAGGTTGAAGTGGTCGCTGTGAAACAGGTGGTCCAGCGGCCAACGCATGAACCAATAGTCTGCATGAAAGGTGTTGAACATGCCACGCCCCACACGGGGGTCGAGCAACCCACTCACCTTCCTGAATAAACGGGTTGTCTCGGACCAGGCCACATCGTTCAGATCTCCAGTCACGATAACCGGTGCGTCAGTTTTGGCAACACTTTTGGCCACGATTACCAATTCTGCATCGCGCTCCGAGGATTCCTCGCTTTCTGTTGGACTGGGCGGTGCCGGATGCAGGAAATGAACGCGAATATTATGTCCTGACGGCAGGCTCACCAAAGTGTGAATCGACGGTATGTCGGACTCCACAAGGTAGTCTATTCGACTGTCCGGCAGCGGAAGTCTGGAGTACACGTGCATCCCATACAGATTATCAAGTGGACACTTTATCGTGTAGGGATAGTCTGGTTCCAGTGCATCCAATCTTGCCTGCCACCATGCATCGGATTCCAGTGTGACCAGTAAGTCCGGCGAGTTCTCGCGCACCAGTTCAATCAGAGCCATTGCATTGCGATTCGGGGTCAGGACGTTGGCAGTCATAATCCGGATTATCCGTTGGCTATCCGCACTAATCGCGGGCTTCACCTCAACCGGAAACAGTCGCGTATAAGGCACAATCCACCATGCATGATAAGCGAAACACAGCGAAGCAATAACAAGCAGTCCCCACGTTGAGGGGTGCGATAGATCGAGGAACACCGAGTCCATAAAAAGCAGGAACAAAGAGATCACTAAAAGCTGCAAACGCGGAAAGTCCAGGGAACGCACCCACCATGCTTCGTGGCGCCATAACGGCAGCAGCGAGAGAATGGATAGAACGACTGTTGCAACCAGCAAAGTAGCAAACATCACGGTCAGCCTCAACGGAATTTGCCAAAAGCAAATTTACGTATCTAAAATCAAAACCCTACTGCCTCAAGGGCGAAGTCTTCTCGAACACGGAGATTCTCCCTTCAGGGCCTGATTCCTTAACATTTGCGGTAACTTGGTTCACTGCTTGCTCGGGCGACTTTACTATTGAGTACATTTTCCAGTCGACATTCGAAAATGAAGCTCTCGGCCATTTCATTCAGGTCCAGAGTGTTACTGAGAATTTGATACTCGATATGCTCCCCTTTGCGCGGAACCACCACCGCCGTCACCGCCTCCACCCACTTGGGATGGGGAACCCCGATCACCGCCACCTCCTCCATCCGTTTGTCCAGGTATATAGCCTCCTCCACCTCGCGGGTCGAGACATTCTCGCCGCCGGTCTTGATCATATCCTTTTTCCGATCCACCACCAAAATGTAGCGATCCTCGTCGAGCACTCCGATGTCCCCGGAATGAAACCAGCCACCCTTCATGGCCGCCTCGGTCTTCTCCGGATCCTTGAAGTACATGATCATGGCATGCGGACCCCGGCCGCAGATCTCCCCGGGCACCCCGGCCTCGTTGATGGGCTGCCCCATTTCGTCTTCTATCCGGGTCTTCATGTTGAGCCCGCCCATGCCGGCGGAGCCAAGCTTGCTCAGGGCGTCCTCGGCCTTCAGAATAGTATCGTAAGGGGCTAATTCGGTCTGTCCGTAATAGTTGTAGATCCGGGCGCCCCATTGAGGATTTCAAGGGCCGCTTCGTAGCGTTTTTCAAGATCCTCGCGGTCGTCATCGGCTGACAACTTCTCTTTGCACCCACGGACTACCATGGTAGCGTGCCTCAATAGTGCAGCACGGTCTTCTTTTCTATGGGTCTGAGCCGCGACAGTAGCGATGGTTTCCAGCAGATGAATCGACACCGCCGCAACAGAATGGGAATTCTGCCGAATCATGTTGAAGGCCGAATCCACCATTCCCTCAAACAGAAAAGGCTTGCAGATAACCCGCAGCCTGCTTTCCTCGTCGAATCGGTGGGAGGAGGGCATTTTGCGGTTGGCCAGTTGACAGAGGCCGGCACCCAGCCAATCAATGCAGGAAATGGCGGTGACCGGATCATTGATGCCGGGTGAGAGTGCGCGAACAGCGATTTCCACCAGTTGGCTGATAGCAAATTCCACGTCCTGTTCCAACGTTCGTTCCGGTCCCACAATGAAGATCGCGTTGATTTTTCCTGAAAGTGTCTCATCGACCCTATCCCCGGGCCAAACGGTCACCAGGACACTGCCCCGGGTTATAAAGTTGCCCGGGTGGTATCCAAGATGGATCAGAAGGTCTTCTTCCACAGCTATCCGCATCAGTGCCTC
Source organism: Desulfobacterales bacterium (assembly GCA_039768375.1). Classification (GTDB taxonomy): domain Bacteria; phylum Desulfobacterota; class Desulfobacteria; order Desulfobacterales; family SG8-13; genus JARFQH01. Next base: position 4,905 of record JBDNAO010000081.1, read on the forward strand.
GTTGTCTATGGCTTGCAGATATCCGCTGCGTTCTGCCTTGACCTGGCAGGCGTCGCGGTCGCATGCTTTTGGGATATCATAGTCTCGTTTGAGGGGGCCATTCGAAAAACCCTCCTCCTGGCCCAGTTTTTCCGGGAAAATTCGATCCACAGCTTTGTCTAAATCGCCGCGCACCCTGGCGATAATGTTTTGCGCCTGGATCGATTCCGAAACGTTATGAATAAAATAAATCAGAACCCCCAGGCTCAAAAGCGACATCATTAAGGTAATCGTAACCGAAAGGCCCGGTACAAAACTTGCCTCCACGGCAGCGTTGACGGTGCGAAGCACGAGAACGCCATATATGAAAGTTGACACAAAAGTGCCCAGCACCATCTGATTGGCCCTGACGTTCATAAAATTTCGAATCAGACGCGGACCGAACTGGGAAGAAGCCAGTGAAAGGACCACAATGGTGATCGAGAAAACCACGCCAGCGACGGTGATCATGGAGCCGGCAATCACTGAAAGAACCGTTCGTGCGCCATCTGGCCCGCCGCCATAGATCCACCAATGTCGAGCGCCTTCGCGGTAAAGGAATACCTTATCGATTGCTATGGTAACGAAGGAAAGCAAAATCGCCGTGCCGGCCATCAGCGCAGGCAAAAACCAGAAGCTTGATTGAAGGCGATACAGAAAATTCCGGATTTTTATTCTCATCGGTCCTCCCCTTACCCGACCTGCCTCGGCAACGCGTACACGCCCACGCACTATAGATAGTATCCATCCAGAAACGGCATTTTATGACCTGGGCCGGCGTTCTCGCTTTTTGCAATCCTCAACGGTGCACTGCTGCGCCTGTCGCAGATCCCGACATCATTGCGGGGCGGTTGCAAAATCGCTGCGGCCTTGGCCGAGGCCGAAATGTACCGTTTCTGGACGGGCACTATGTAGTCCAGCAAACCGCGAAACAAATTTAAACAATTAGTGAACCAGTAATACCGTTTGGAGACTTTGACAATAGGGCCGGCTATCGACTGGATAGGTTCCTGCAAGGCATAGGCCACCGTCTGACGGCCGGTTACCGGCCCGGCAACAAACGACAGCGGTCTTGAAAACAGATGTTGTTGAATCTGGAGATCTTGTTGGCGCTGCTAAGCAGTCGGGTGAACTCCAGCGCCGAATCTGGGAGGGGCACTAAACTATTCACCCATCAGAGAAAAACAGCGGGTCAGGTCTTCATTTGCAAACAGTGGTTCTGCGCCACTAATCATAATGTGCCCACATGCGGATTATTTTTACGGTCTTTTCATCCTCAATTAACTGATAAACCAATCTATGCTGGATATTTATGCGTCGCGAATAAGCACCCGATAGATCACCGACAAGTTTTTCATAGGAAGGTGGTGTGTGATAAGGATTCTCGCGAAGTATTTGGATTAATTTTTCAGCCTTCGCTTTAAGTTCGGAGGCAGACAATTTTCTGGCATCTTTTTGGGTTTGCTTTATAAAAACAATTCGCCAACTCACCAATCAATTTCCTCTGTGCAGTCCTCAATAGGCGTTGCCAAACCTTCGCGAATAGACTCCCGCATACCGGGGATATTTAAAAGATATATGGTTTCCTGGATTGAGCGCCAGTCATCTTCGGAAATGAGAACCGCATTTCCCCTTTTGCCTGTAATAACAATAGGCTCATGTGATTGCGAAAATTGGTCGATAAGGCGGTACAATTTAGTTCGCGCCTCTGTTGCTGATAAAGTAGGCATGATTCACCTCAAATATTTTTTTATTAATGTACGCCATAGCGTACGTATTGTCAGTCTTGTCAGAGCAGAACGCC
>JBDNAO010000472.1:0-2510 GCA_039768375.1 Desulfobacterales bacterium
GAAACTAGGAAAGAAACCGAGTTAAGCTGAATCCAAGTTTCAAGTTTCAAGTTTCCATTTTCAATCACTTATTCTTCCACTGCGGTCGCCGTTTTTCCTCGAAACTGCGGATGCCCTCCAGCGTGTCTTCGGTCTTCATCAGTTCGTTGAGGAAGAGGTCGCTGACCCCGTCCAGAGCTTCTTGAAAATTCAGACCGAGATGTTTCTTTACGGCACGTTTGTTGAGGCGCACGATCAGCGGGCTTGAGGTTCTGATTTCGCCGATCAACTGGTCGAGCGTACCGGTCAGCTTGTCGTCGTCGACTGCATGGCTTACAAACCCCATCTGCCAAGCTTCTTCGGCGCTGTACCGCCTGCCGGTCGTGCAGACTTCGACGGCCTTGGCCGCTCCGATGAGCTGCGGGAGCCGGATGGCCGCGTAGGGCGGGAAAAAGCCGAGCTTGATCTCGGGCTGACCGAAGCTTGCGCTTTTAGCCGCGACGATCACATCGCAGGCGATGGCCATCTCCATGCCACCGCCCAGGCAGGCACCGTGGACGCCCGCGATAACCGGCACGTCTATTTTGTCGATGCGCTCGAAGATGCCGTTGAACACCGCGATCATTTCGGACACCATTTCCGGTTTATGATCAGCCACCTCCACGCCCGCGCACCAGCTTGGCCCTTCGCCGAGAATGACCGCGCATTTGAGCTCGGGGTCGACGCCCAGTAGGTCGAGTTCGGCGTTGAGTTCGGTCATCATCTCGATATCGAGGACGTTGTGTTTGGGCCGGGCGAGCGTGATGCGGGCGACGCCGTCTGTTTTCTTGATCTTGAGATGCTTGTAGGCCGTCATGCTTCACCGTTCCTTTTTGAAGACGTAGTTCAACTGACCGTTGGGCAGCGTGTTGACGGTCGTGACCATTTCCATGCCGATCTTCAGGTCCTCTTCCGGCAGGTCGGCGGCAATTCGACCGAACACCTTGTAGTCGCCGTAATCGAGCAGGGCGATGCAGTAAGGCACATCGTCCTGAAACCCGACCGGGGCGAAGGCGAGCCGGCTGTAGGTGACCAGTCGGCCTCTGCCGGCGATATCGAACCACTGCATGCGGCTGGTTCGGCATTGGCAGCAATCCGCCCGCGGGGGAAAGAAGGCCCTGCCGCAATCCGTGCAGCGGGTGCCCGTGACCCGGCCATCGTCCAGGTGGTCGATGAAATCGTTGATCTTGCTGATGCCGGTGAAGCTGACCGTGCCGAATCTCTTGAAGCGGTCGTCCACCTCTTTTACAGTGCTCATGAGTCCCTCCCGAGAATGGTCACATTTCCGTACAGGCCCACCCCGCCGATATTGTGGACCAGACCGACGGCCGGGTCCTTGACCTGGATATCACCGGCTTCGCCCCTGAGCTGCAGGACGATGGTTCGAATCTGCGAGCCGCCGGTGGCACCGATCGGGTGACCCTTCGACAACAGCCCGCCGTCCACGTTGACCGGTATGCGGCCCTCCTTGTAGGTTGCCTTGCTGCGAATCAGCTCCCGGCCCTTGCCGGGTTCGGCAAAACCCAGGTCTTCGTATGCCATCAGCTCGGCGATCGTAAAGCAGTCGTGAACTTCGGCCACGTCGACGTCTTCGGGGGTGACGTCCGCCATATCGTACGCCTGCCGGGCGGCCTCGCGGGCGGCGGAGAGTCCGGTGAAAAGGTCCCGCCCGGCCAGGTTGACGCTGGCCGTTGCCGCACCGGTACCGAGGATCCAGACCGGTTTGCGGCCGAAGGCCTTTGTCTTTTCTTCATTGGCCACGATAATGCAGGAACTGCCGTCGGCATTGGCACAGCAATCGCCGACCCGCAGCGGGCTGGCTACCGGTCCGGACATGCGGTTGTTCGGATCGCCGAACATGTCGAAGGTCACCGGCTTGCGGTAGACGGCGCGGTCGTTGAGCTGCCCGTAGGTGGCGGCCTTGACCCGGATCAGGGCCAGATCGTCGGGTGAGGTGCCGTATGTTTCCATGTGGGCGCGGGCATACATGGCGTAGTAGGCCGGCATCATGGTGCCGAAGGGACTTTCCCACTGGATGTCCGCGCCGCGGCCCATGCGTTCCTGGGACTCGGACGAGGATATCTCCGACATTTTCTGAAAGCCGAGCACGGCCACCACGCTGTGCAGGCCGGAGGTCACCAGCGCGTAGGCCAGACGCAGTCCGGTGCTGCTCGATGAACAGAGGCTCTCGACATAAAAGGTCGGTTGCGGGTTGAGCCCGAGGTATTCCGCCAAGACGCCGGCCGGCGACCGTTGTTTGTCATACTCCGGTGCCGAACAGACCACCGATGCGCCGATGTCGCCGGCGGTTATTCCGGCGTCCGCGACGGCTTCTTTGAACCCGTCGAACACCAATTCCCTGATCGATCCCGGATACTGTCGGACGAACTTACTCTGCCCGACACCGATGATGGCTACCTTGTTCATGGCTGATGTTACCCTTCAATAGAATGATATAAGAATTCGATAGTACTTACAAAACAGAGTCTTAC
>JBDNAO010000082.1:0-3080 GCA_039768375.1 Desulfobacterales bacterium
GAGGACTATCCGGAGTATGCGCCCTATCCGGGCATCGGCGGCAAGCTCTATCGCCAGGGGCTGATCAAGATGAACGAGTTCGTCACCCTTTGCGGGCGCGACCGGGTGCCGATTATCTGGCTTCAGGACACCTCCGGCATCGACGTCGGCGATTTGGCCGAGAAGGCGGAACTGCTCGGTCTGGGACAGTCCCTGATCTACTCGATCCAGCAGACCGAGGTGCCGATGATGCTGGTGGTCCTGCGCAAGGGGACCGCGGCGGCGCACTACGTCATGGGCGGCCCCACGGCCAACCGCCACAACGCCTTCACCCTCGGGATCGCCACCACTGAAATCTACGTCATGCACGGCGAAACCGCCGCCGCCGCCAGCTTCTCGCGGCGGTTGGTGAAAGAAAAAGACGCCGGTCGCCCCTTGGACCAGGTCATCGAGAACATGAACAAGATGGTCCAGGAATACTACGACTATTCACGCCCAGCTTACTGTGCCCGCAAGGGGTTCGTGGACGAGGTCGCCGCCATGACCGAAATCCGCCGGTATTTGATCGCCTTTGCCGGTGCCGCCTACCAGAACCCGCGGTCGATCTGCCCGCAGCACCAGATGCTGCTGCCGCGCAGCATCAAAAAATAGACCGTTCCCACGTCACCATCGGCGTCTGCCCGATTTACCGCTGCATCGGGCAGACGCTCCGTCTCTACCCCGTCCCCGCATCTTATCGAAGACGGGATCTTTATTCCACACGTTGAATGCTTATCATTCTAATTCTGATTCGACTTTGCCGCTTCAAGGCATTTTCGAAAAATGGGCTGTCGGGAGCGAACATCGACCTTTAAAACGAAAATAGAATCAGACCCGCAAATTGAAACTTGAAACTTGAAACTCAGAACCCGGAACCAGTGGTGGCTTAAGGGCCATGAGCGTTTAACTGACAAAACTGACCTAACCGACTAACCGAAAAAGGTAGGCACCTCCGCCCGGCGCATCATTTTCATGCGCCGTGGCGGCCATGCGTGTTTAACTGGGAACCGTGAATCCCGACTGGCGGGAAACCGCTCAACCTAAGTAATAACGATGCACCAAAAACATATCATCAATATTCGCGGAGCTCGTCAGAATAACCTGAAGAACCTCGATCTGCAGATCCCTCTCAACCGGATCACCGTCGTCACCGGTGTCAGCGGCTCGGGCAAATCCTCCCTGGCGTTCGACACCCTTTACGCCGAAGGCCAGCGGCGATACGTCGAGACGTTTTCGCCTTACGCCCGACAGTTCATGGACCGCATGGACCGACCGCAGGTGGACAAAATCGAGGGGATCCCGCCGGCGATCGCCATTGACCGCAAGGACCCGGTGCGCACCTCACGCTCGACCGTGGGCACCATGACGGAAGTCACCGACTACGTCAAACTTCTCTTCGCCCGTCTCGGGCAACTACACTGCAAAGAGTGCGGGCGGGCGGTACACGCGGAAACCCCGGAAAACGTGTGGCAGCTGGTGCGGGCGCAACCGGCCGGTGCCGAGGTGATTCTGACTTTTCCTTATCCCACAGAATCGGTGCCGGCCAAGCACATCCGGGCCGAACTGGCACGGATCGGCTTCGACCGGTGGTTCGACGGCAAGGAAATTCGAGAGACAACTGAGTGGCAGCCGAAGGAGAACGCGGAAACCCTGCCAGTGTTGGTCGACCGTATTCTACTGCGGCCCGATGACCGCAACCGCGTCATCGACTCGGCCGAGTTGGGCTTCCGGTTCGGTGGCGGAAGGTTGGATATCTGGATCAATCGCCAAAAGCACCTGGCGGTCAGCAGCACGCTGGAATGCGCCTACTGCGGAACGCGCTACACGCCGCCCCAGCCCAACCTGTTTTCCTTCAACAGCCCCATTGGTGCCTGTGAGACCTGCCGCGGCTTCGGCCGCACTATCGACATCGACCTGGACCTGGTCATACCCAAACCGGGTCTCTCTATCGCCGAAGGTGCCGTGAAGCCCTGGGGCAATCCCTCGAACCCGCGTCACGAATACGATGAGCTGATCGACTTCTGTCGCGAACGCAAGATTCCGGTCGACATTCCCTTTCAACGCCTGAACGGATCCCAAAAACGCTTCATCATCGAGGGAACCGAAGGCTACTACGGCATCAGAGGGTTTTTCAAGTGGCTGGAGACCAAAACCTACAAGATGCCCGTGCGCGTGTTTCTTTCGCGCTATCGGAGCTACGACGCTTGCCCGGATTGCAAGGGCACCCGCTTCAGGACCGAAACCCTCCTCTACCGTTTAGCCGACTGCACCATTGCCCAAATCTACGCGATGGATGTGACCGCAGCGGCCGCCTTTTTCAATAACCTTCAGCTGCCCGAGGGAGACGAAGCCGGTCGCCTGATTCTTGAAGAAGTCAACAACCGCTTGATATACCTCGAGGACGTCGGTCTGGCCTACCTGACCCTCGACCGCCAGTCCCGGACTCTCTCCGGCGGCGAGGTGCAGCGGGTCGCTTTGGCATCGTCTCTTGGCGCCGCCCTGGTCAACACCCTCTATGTCCTGGACGAACCGAGTATCGGTCTGCACCCCCGCGACACCCACCGCCTGGCCCGCATTCTCAAAGACCTGCGGGATCGAGCCAACACGGTTGTCGTGGTCGAGCACGATCCGGAGATTATCCGCGAAAGCGACAACTTGATTGACCTCGGCCCCGGCGCCGGTGAACAGGGCGGCCAGGTCATGTACTCCGGACCCACCGCCGGGGTCGACGGTTCGCTGACCGGTCAGTATCTGAGAGGTGTACGGCACATCCACCTGCCGCAAAACCGCCGCCGGCCTCAACGCGGCCGGTGGATCAACGTCCGCGGCGCCGCGGCCAACAATTTGAAATCAATCGATGTTCGCATCCCTCTCGACCTGTTTGTCTGCCTGACGGGAGTATCCGGATCCGGCAAATCCACCCTGGCCGAGGAGATTCTCTACCGCGCCGCAAGCCGTTTTCTAGGGACGGCCCAAGCCCGGCCCGGCATCCATCGGTCGATATCCGGATTGGAGAACCTCACGGAGGTCATCCTGGTGGATCAGCGACCGATCGGGCGGAC
>JBDNAO010000083.1:0-7748 GCA_039768375.1 Desulfobacterales bacterium
GAATGATGCTTAATGGACGGAGGTTTGCGTCGATATTTTGTATGATCGCCATTGTCGGGGCGTGTTCTGGAATACAAGTCAATCAGGATTACGATCCGTCGACAAATTTCGGTCCTTACCGCACGTTTGCCTGGGCTCCCGAACCGATCCAAAAGAGCGGCGACGTTTTAGTCGACAACCCCTTCATGGACCGCCGCATCCGCAACGCGATCGAAACGACGCTGAAATCCAGGGGCTATCCGAAAGCCGAGGGCGACCGGCCGGATTTCCTTGTAACCTATCAACTCGTGGTCAGAACCCAGGTCGAAGTCAACACCGTCGGACCGGCATTTGGATGGGGAGGCTACCCCTATGGCTACTGGGGATACCCCTACCCGTATTGGGGCGGGATCGATTATACGACCTATATAAATCAATACGAGGTCGGAACACTGATCATCGACTTCACGGATGCCGAAACGCATCTGTTGTTCTGGCGCGGGATCGGATCCCGGCGCATAACCCAGCAATCGACGCCTGAGAAAACCACCGCAGTGGTCAATCGCACCGTTGGTGAAATCCTGGCTCAGTATCCACCGCCGCCGGGAAAGTGAGCGCTTGAAACCATAATCCGGCGCAACCGTGTGGAATTGTTTCTCACCGTGACCCTAAGGATCCGGATGTGAAAATTTTTCGAATGGAACCCATGCGCTTTGTCAAACTGGCTTTTTATCTGTTAATCGTCATGTCTCTGGGGGGGTGTGCCGGTGTCAGAGTCAGCCAGGATTACGAACCCGGTACGAACTTTGCCACCTACAAGACATTCGGCTGGAAGTCGGCAGTCCAGCCGCAAACCGGAGATATTCGGATTGACAATCCACTGCTCGACGGACGCATCCGCAAGGCCCTCGAGCGCGCCCTGGCTGCAAAGGGATACCGGAATACCGATCAGGGGAGCGCCGATCTTTTGGTTGACTACAGTTTGGCCGTCCAGGCTAAAATCGATTCGTCTCCGGTGAGTATCGGCACCGGTTTCGGTATCGGGGGCGGGGGGTCCTTCGGCGGTATCGGCGTCGGGACACCGGTTGTGGACAGTTACGAAGAGGGGCTGCTGGTCATTAATCTATACGATTCCAAAACCGGGCAGCTCATCTGGAGAGGCTCCGGCACCCGACGAATAGGTTGGCAATCGGATCCGGCTAAAAACACCGAGGAAGTCGACACTCTTGTGGACAGGATTCTGGCGCAATATCCGCCGCCGTCTAAAAGTTAAATAGTTTCCATCCATAAATGAGCAATTTTCTGGATCGGAAACTAATCAGTGCCCTTACTGAAACCGTGGATGGCCACTAAATAATTTTGGGTTTTTATGGTTTTTGCGATCCTCTTTGGCGCGCTTTCATCCTTCTGAAAAAACCGAAAGCACCATGTTCGATCAAAGATCGCACCACTTTCTGGCAATGTCGGTATAGACGATCGTCGCTTCCTCGATCCTGGAAAGGCGGCAGAATTCATCGGTTTTGTGGGCCATACCCGGTTCTCCAGGACCGAGAATGACCGTTGGAGGATGACCAAACGCCGCTGTCAGTGCCGATGCATCTGTAAAATACGACACCCCGCGGGGAACGGGACGCTCAGCGATATAAGATTCCATCATATCAAACACGTCCCTCACCCACCGGTCTTCCGGGTCGGAGGCCACTGCGGGAGATTCGGTGATCATTTTCAGCGCGACATCTTCTCCAAGCCATGCCTGCAGCGCTCGGCAAATCCGGTCGCCGCTCTGCGGGGGAACCGTGCGGATATCGATTGTAAAGGCGGCGCGGTCCGGCACTGAATTGATGTTGATGCCGCCGGTAATGGTTCCGACGTTAACGGTCGGCCTACCGAGCACCGGATGAGGGGCTGTGTCGAAATCGAATCCGTCGAGCCGCACGATCGCCCGGGCCGCCTTGTAGATGGCGTTGACACCCTGCTCCGGCATGGATCCGTGCGCTGTGACGCCGGTCGCCACGGCTTCCAGCCAAAAGGCCCCCTTGTGCCCGAGGACTGGATAGTTGGATGTCGGCTCTCCGACCACCAGGGCCCCGGCCCGACCGAGGATGCCTCTCTGTGCAGCCAGATACGCCGCCCCTTCGCAGCCGTTCTCCTCACCGGCCGTCAGAACCAACACAATCCCCGACGACCCACCGGACATCGAGGCAATCCGAAGCCCGGCGAGGATCATGGCGGCCAAACCGCCTTTCATGTCGGAGGACCCCCGGCCGTAAATCCTGTCGCCGTCTGTATCACCACCGAAAGGATCGACGGCCCATTGTGACAACCCGAGAGGCACGGTGTCCAGATGACCGGAGAAACACAAGGGCGGTCGGTCTCCGTTGAATATTTTCCTGGCCACCAGGCTGGTTCTTCGGGGCGCAAATTCATGATACCCGACATCGAAACCGCCCGCATTCAGCAGGTCACCGATAAAAGTGGCGCATTCCAGCTCGTTTCCCGGCGGGTTGACGGTGTCATAGGAGATCAGCCGGCGGGTCAGCAATTCGGGCGTGTAGATCGGGGGCATTCTTCATGCTCCTGTCATGGAGTTTAATACGAAATGGGATTTAACCGGTTCGGGTGCAGCCCGTTTTCAACGCGCGGGTCCCCGTGTGGAAAGGATCAGCTTTAATACTGGCGAATGCGTATTGAATCTGCCTGCAGCAAAGAGTAGGTAGATTCATTCGAAAAATCCGGACCGAGATGAGTTTCCGTCCCTAAATGAACAATTTTCTGAAAGGGCAAGGAAATCACGCTAAAGACGCGACAGGCCAGCGGCATAGCGCGGTGGCGTACGATTGTATAGTGTACGCCCCACAGGCGATTCCAACGACTTGTCCGCCTTCGGTCACGCCATGGCGTGATTGAGACCGAAATTGTGGAAAATGGCCATTTGGGGACGGAAACTGATCAGTGCTTTTTATGAAACCATGGCTGGTCACGATTAATATTAAGGTAGGCGACTCAGACAGTTAACCGCGTTTCTCAACCGTTCATCCGGACTCCAGCGCATCATTTTCATGCACCGTGGTGGCCCGCAGGGCCATCAGTGTTTAGTATCGTCGACCGCCGCCGCGTCCGCCCCCGCCACCACCGCGTTTTTCAGCGCGCGGCCGGGCCTCATTGACATTGAGATTTCTGCCTTTCAGATCCTTGCCGTTCAAGCCCTCGATCGCGGCACGGGCTTCATCTCCGGAGGGCATTTCGACGAATCCAAACCCTTTGGATTGACCACTGTACTTGTCTTTGATAATCGTCGCCGTATCCACCGTACCAAAGGCTTCAAACGCCTGTCGCAATTCATCCTCGGTGATCGCAAACGCTAAATTGCCCACATAAATGTTCATCCTGATCTCCTTTTTTAATAAATGTCGTCAATCGAACCGTCCAATTGAACGGTTCGACCGGTTACCCACAGCCTGGCCGCACACCAGTTCTACAGGAAACTCCTGCGGAAATGAAGCGTTCCGAAACCGGATGGTTGTCGGCAGATCTATGGCGAGCCGATCATTACAGTTCCATCATGGCTTGTCAACACCATCCGGTGCAACAGAAGGCCGTCGAAGAAAAAAAAGAATCGAGCCGCCGGATCAGGCATGTCTTTCGAGGAACAGGGTCCGCTCAATCAGTGTTCGATCTTTTATCGGCGGGCGATCAACGGCCGACTCTGTTTCAACCGAAGAAAAATTTGCAGGCCAGGATGGCAAAGATCAACCCGAAGAGATCCGCCGTCAAAGCCGCGGCCAGGGTGTGTCGGATGCGCCGCACCTGAACAGCCCCGAAATAAACGGCCATAACATAAAAGGTCGTTTCCGTCGAGCCTTGCAGCGTGCTGACCAGGTAGCCGGTGTAGCTGTCCGGTCCGATGGTCGGATCGTTGATGATCGAGGCCAGGATGCCGTAAGCGCCTGAACCGGACAGGGGCCGCATGATCGCCATCGGCAACGCCTCAGCCGGGAGGCCGACCTTGGCCGTCCAACCGCCGATCCAATTGACCACGGCGCCGAGACCGCCGCTGGCCCGAAACATGCCGACCGCCACCAAAATGGCCACCAGGTATGGAATGATCCGGATGGCCACCTGGAAGCCTTCCTTGGCGCCCTCCACGAACACCTCGTACACACGGACACGACGGATAAACCCGAAGACCAGGAAGAACACCATCAGGGCAGGGAGGATCCAGGGGGATATCGTCCGGCCGAAGAAGATGGCCAACGGAATCAAGGCCGCGACCGCACCCAGTGCAAACAGGCTGACCCACAACGGATACCCGGTGAGCGGCACTTCGCTTCCTTCTGCTTTCCCGGCAGCAGGCTCCGCGGTTTGATTAGCGGCCGCCTGGCGCGACGTCTTCAGCGGAAAGAAGCGACGGTAAAACATGGCGGCCGCGATTGCCGTTACGGTCGAACCCATCGTCGCGAAAAGGGTGGTGGGAAGGATGCCGGCCGGATCCAAGGAGCCGGCCGCAGCCCGCAATGCAATGACACCGGTGGGCAGCAGCGTCACGCTGGAGGTGTTGATGGCCAGAAAAAGGGCCATGGCGTCGGTGGCCGTACCCGGTTGGGGATTCAGCTTGTCGAGTTCCTGCATCGCCCGGATACCGAACGGCGTGGCCGCGTTGCCCAAGCCCAGAGCGTTGGCGGACATGTTGAGAATCATGGCCCCCATGGCCGGATGGTCCGGAGGCACTTCCGGGAACAACCGGACCATCAGAGGCCGGATCAGTCGCGCCAGGATCGTCAGCATGCCGCCGGCCTCGGCAATCTTGACCAGGCCCAAAAAAAGGGTCATCACCCCCACGAGCCCGATGGCCAGTTCGACCGCCCCTGAAGCGGATTCCACCATCGCCTTGGAAACCGCCTCGATGGGCGCCGTCTGACCCTCGACTGGAATCCAAAAGAGTTGGTGCCACCCGGCGAATCCGAAAGCGAGCAGGACGATGAGAAGAAATATGATATTCATGCGATCCCGATTCGTTGGAAGCGACGGCCGATCTCAACCGACGATATAAGTCCCCGTACCGACTGCAACCAGAACACTCTCGTCGTTGTGCAGTTCCATGCGCGTCACAGCCACCTTTTTACCGGTCCGCATGATGGAACTCACAGCCTGAAAAGTCTTACCTCTCCCCGGCCGCAGGTAATCGACCCTCAAGTCGATGGTGCCGATGCGCGTTATCCGTTTTTCGATTTCTTCCACCGGCTCACCCTGCAGTTTTTCGAGCAGGCTGACCGACACACTCAACCCTCCGGTGGCATCTAAAACGGCGGAGATCACCCCGCCGTGCAGCGTTTCCAAGAAATAATTGCCGATGAGATCGGCGCGCATCGCAAAGCGCACGACGACTTTGCTGAAGCGTAGGGTTTCGACTTCAAAACCCAAAATTTTGTTGAACGGGATTTTTTCTTCGTACATGGCCTTGAGATACTGCATCTGCAACTCGAATGCGGCAGGGGTCCCCTTCATCGCTCTCATCTCCTGTGATGGTGTCGGGTTAAGTTTATTCTTCTCTCACCCGAAGTGTCAACGGACTTTTACCGACGCCGGGCCAGATGCGAATCAAGCCGAAGAGAGCCCGCACGAAAATCCAACCGGCAGTGATGATCCAGATAAGGCTGAGGGCATCCGGCCGTCCCTTGTCGAGCAGCACCAAAGCCGCCGCTCCGCAACCGGTCGCCACGGCGACGGCATTGCGCAGATAGCGGAAATCACCCGTGCCCCAGTGAATCCCATCGGTTGCAAAAGAAAGCGCACTGAGCGGCTGGGCGGCAGCCGCCACGAGCCAGGCCGGTAGGAAGATCTGCACGGCTGCCTGCGGGACAAAGGCGGCTATGGCCAGAGTGCGCCCGTACCACATGATGAGCGCCAGCGCGCCACCGGTGGCCGCGCTCCAGATGCAGACGACCCCGGCCACCCTGCGGGCTTCGGCCACACGTCCGGAACCGATGAAGTAGCCGACCAGACTCTGTCCGGTGATCGCAAATGCGTCCAAAAATAGGTTGGTAAAAACCCACACCTGGCGGATGGCCTGATGAGCCGCACCGGCGTCGGCGCCGATACGGGTGGCCGCCCGGGTCGCAAGCAGCAAGAACAAGATCAATAGACCGGTTCGAAGGAACAGTTCACCGCCGACCCGCAACAGCCTTTTTGCTTCTCCGATCGGAATTCGATCGGGCAACCCGAGTCGTCCATGGACGGCGATTGCGGCCCACAGCGCCCCGGCCCACCAACTGATCGAACTTGCAGCGGCCGCCCCGCTGATCCCGAAAGCCGGTATCGGTCCCCACCCGTATATCAGAACAGCGTCCAGGAGGATGTTCAGAAGGTTGATGCCCGAAGCCACCAGCAGGGGCGTGCGCATGTCCTGAATTCCCCGCATGCTGCCGAAAGCGGCAATGGTGGCCAGAACGGCCGGAGCACCGAGGAGCCGGATCCGGATGTAGCTCTGGGCCTGGACCGCTACGGTGCCGGTGGCGCCTAAAAGCCGTGCCGCCGGATCTGCCGCCGGATATCCGATGATCGCGAGCAGGAGTCCGAAAATCAAGCCCAGCCCGAAGGCCAGGGTGCCCATGCGGGCGGCCCTGGCGGGTGACCGGCCCCCCGTGGCCTGCGCCACCTCGGTCTGCGTGCCGATCGCGAGGAAGTTGAAGATCCAGAAGATGCTTGACAGGGCCATCGTCCCGACGCCCAGTGCTGCCAGAGATTCCGAGCCCAGCCGTGCGATAAAGGCCGTATCGACCAAACCGGTGACCGGTTCGGCGATCAAGGACAGCAGCACCGGAAATGACAGGGATATCAGCGCCCGGTGAGGGGATTTGACAAAGACATGTTCATCGGCACTTGTCGTATTCATTTAGCGAACATTACAAACCGTAATGACACTTATCAGCTACAAATCAGAACGCTAAGCCAGCAGGCTCGACCATTCCGCGTGCCGGACGTTTCCGGTGTCGGGGTCGAAACGGGTAATCGTTTGATTGTCGAACCAACTGGGCACCGTATGCAAAGTACGACCCTGCTGGTCGCGATAGCGGTATGCGCGATGAAAGTGGCCGACGAAGACCATCCGGGCCCCCTCTGCGAACCGCGCCTTTGCAAAGGCGTCGAGTTGCTGCTTTGGCAGATAACGCCGGAAAAGCGGGTTGGTGTGTTTCAAACGGACCTTGACCTGTTCAACGAACCCGGGCCCCAGCGGCAGCCAGCGCAGGGCCGTCTGCGACAGGTCGTTTTTTACCACGCGCCTGAACCAAAGATAATTTCTATCCCGGCGGTTGAGCTGGTCACCGTGGCAGAAAATGTTTCCACAGCCATCCTTCCAGAAAGCATCACTTGTGCACCAGGAAAAAAACCGGCCCTTGTGGCGGGCCAGGAAGTATTCGTGGTTGCCTTCGATGAAGCCGATGCGGCGGCGCAGTTTCTGGGCTGCGCACCACGAAAGAAAACGGTGGTGAATGGCGCGTTCATAGCGCGGAAGGGCTATCCACAAATCGAAGATATCGCCGAGAAAGACGATATCCTCCGCGCTCCTTTCAAGGGCCCGCAGCATACCAAAAAATGCGCTATGGTTTCCCAGAGCCTCATTGATATGTGAATCGCTGATAATGAACATCGGCAGTGTTGGTTTAGGTTTCAAATTTCAGGGCTTGCCCGCCCGCCTAAAATAATGCCAAATACCAAAATACAAGCACCAAAATACAAATAAATTCCAAATGACAATATCCAAATCTCAA
>JBDNAO010000003.1:0-3371 GCA_039768375.1 Desulfobacterales bacterium
ATAAGCAGCGCAGCGACTTGTTTGCGCCGGCCGGCAATCATCCAGATCAGCATTCCGGCGACGACGATGCCGACCAGGAGCAAAGATTTGAAATGGTCCGCTTCGCTGGCACCCGCCAGGCGGATGATGCCGCAGGTCAGGGTCCCGAAACTGGTGACCACGGCTATGGCAACGACCCAGCGATACACGTATACGGCGGCTTCGTCGGTGACCGGCAAAAAACGCAGGTTTTTATTGCCCGGCGCCAGAACAAACCTGGTTAAAATCGCTATCGCCCAAACGGCCAGAATCGCCACCAGGTAGGTCGCCACTAGAACGCGCTGGGGCGTGGTGCGGTTCAGAAAAATATAAAAAAACGTCAGGGTTGCACCTGCGAGCAGTATCATGCCGCCAATGCGCAGCAGGGCCAGTCCGGCCGAAGCCCCGAGCCTCGTTGTCACTTTAGTGCCGGGGGTTTCCTCGAGACGCCTGCGGGCGCCGGTCGTCAGAAAACGGAACAGCAACACGATAGCGAAGGCGCCCGCGAAGAGGGCCACAACGCTGATGATGGTTCGCGCCAGACTGCTTTCCTTCTCGCCGGTGCCCAGATAAGTGAAGATCGACGGTATTTTTGCCGGCGCTGCAGTGGCCCCGGATTGGAGAAAAGCGATGCGCTCTTTCAATTTCTCCATCAACTCTTTTGATGCGTTGATGAAACCGACCAAGCGCCCGGTGTTTTCAACCGGCTGTGCCGCCGCGGCCTCTTCATCGGCCTGTTTTTTCAAGGACTCGATCAGAAGGCGCCGGACCTGCTCGTCGCTGAGGGCGGCCATAAAGTCGTCGACCTGGTCGGCCCCGATGGAGGCGGGAAGCTGAACCTCCCCTGGTGTGGTTTCCTTGGCCTTTGATGCCTTGGCTGCCATTACCGCTTGTTGAGACGCCTCGGCCCGGGTCGTTTCTATAACCGGAAGCGAGATCACTGCGGCACATGTCATGACGGCAATGGTGGTTAGACATAAAAGCCAACGGCTATTGTATCTCTCGATGGTCATCGATTTCTCCCGCTTGATGGTTTTACTGCTCGGAGTAGGGGAGCCAACGCCGAACGATACTTTCGAGTTGACCGCTCTTAGAGATGCTCTCGAGGAAACGATCGGCGGATTCCTTTAGTTCGGGGTCGGTTTTTCGAATTCCCCAGGCAAGATACTCGTCGGTCAGCGGTGAGGGTAACACGGTTAAATCCGCCGATTGATTTTCCGCCAGCATCATGAACAAAATCGGCCCGTCTTGTATGAACACGTCGATCCTGTTCACCAGCACAGGCGTCAGCATCGCATCGAGGGCCTCGCGGGTTGATTGATAGGCGGTGATCCTCTGGGCAGACTGAAAATTACTGTTGACATAAATTTCGCCGGTTGTGCCCTTGACGACACCGAAGCGGAATGCGGGCGCCTGGCCGAGCAGGCCTAAAAAAGATATTGGAAAACGATTGGCCTCCGTCTTTCGAACCATGGCCATCAGGCCTGA
The DNA here is from genome assembly GCA_039768375.1 of Desulfobacterales bacterium. Lineage (GTDB taxonomy): Bacteria > Desulfobacterota > Desulfobacteria > Desulfobacterales > SG8-13 > JARFQH01. The sequence goes on from JBDNAO010000003.1 coordinate 1,507, forward strand.
CCTGTAATACGGCTGGCTGAAAGCGATGCTCATCTTGCGCATATTCGTGATCGACATCCCCGACATGATGATGTCGGTGCGATTCTCCAGCAGGGCGTTTATCTGGTCGTCCCATTTGAGATCGACAAAACGAGGTGTTTTGCCGATAAAGCGTGCAAATTCGCGTGCCATATCGGCGTCCAGGCCTACAATCTCCCCGGCCTGTTTGAAAACGAAGGGGGGTGAAGTGGTCGTTACCCCGACCCTCAGCGTTGCGGCATCGGCAACTTTTGGTTCTGAAGGCGATGGGGTGGTTTGAGCACAACCGGCCATCAGAAATGCGAAGATAAGGCCTGCGATAATAAGTTTGCGGCGATAGGTAAACGGTACGGTCGACATCACTTAACCTCCCTGCGCTCTTTTGCGGCTTATGATGATTGTCAAAACGTGCGGCTGCAGACTCCTCATAATACGCAATGGCGATAAAGGTCAACAGGTTATCAAGCTTTAGCGGAGGTTCGGCCGCAGGGAGCGGCGGCGCGAATGCTAAACTTGTCGGTCGTTTGTTTCAGTTTTTTTGCGTCGATGATTTTTGTAAAGATGCGCAGTGCGACCGTATCCATAGTTCGAGGACACTCGGTGCCGGATCAACCGCCGATAGAGGACATCTGGCAGGAAACCCCGGACGGTTCGTTGACCGCCAGATCGTGATCCGACGGTTTTTTTTCAACCGCCCGACGAAAGATCTCCGCCAGCATCTCATTCGATTCCCCGGCCCTGAGGGGACCCTTCAAATCGAGTTGGTGGTCCGACAGGAGGCACGGGCGCAGCTGACCGCTGGCCGTCAGGCGCAGCCGATTGCAGCTGCTGCAGAAATGGTGGCTCAACGCGCTGATGAAACCGATTTCACCGACGGCCCCCTCGAGCTTGAAGCGCTCGGCGGGTCCATCGGCGGGATTTTTCTCGATCGGCATCAGGGGACCGATCGACGCAATGCGGTCCTTTATTTCAGGGACCAATATCGGTGGCCCGAAGTGAACGCGTGATTTTCCGATCGGCATGTATTCGATGAAGCGGATGTGGAAAGCATGCAGGAGGGTGAGGCGGGCGAAATCGAGAAATTCATCGTCGTTGGTGCCGCGCAAGGCGACGACGTTCAGCTTGATGGGATCGATACCGGCCTCTCTGGCCACTGTGATACCGTTCCAGACCTTGTCGAAATCGTCCTTGCCGGTTATGTCGGCAAACTTGTTCCGCTGCAAGGTGTCCAGGCTGACATTGATCCGCCGGATGCCGGTATCCCGAATGCATCCGATGTTTTCCTCGAGCAACACACCGTTGGTCGTCAGCGTCACTTCGTCCAGACCGGCCATTTGGGATATGGCGGCCAGGAATCCGCAGACACCCTTACGGACCAGGGGTTCGCCGCCGGTTATCCTGATCTTGGAAATGCCCAGATCGACGCCGACCCGGACGATGCGCAAAATCTCCTCGTAGCGCAGAATATCCGTGTGGGCCAGCCGCGGAATCTGATCCGGCGGGACACAATAAATGCACCTTAAATTGCAGCGATCGGTGATCGAAATCCGCAGGTAGTTCAAGTGGCGATTGTAACGGTCGACAAGCCGATGAGACGACATTCAGAATGGTCCTTTGAAAAAGTTCATATTGAACTTAGCGCCGCTTTGCGCATGTGTCAAACGGCGCATTGTAAATCCAACGATATTCGGGGACCCTCTTTGTGCGGACTGTTGTCTCCAACAGCAATCGTGCCATTGCACCGCCGGTTGTTGTTTCGGTTTCATGCTGCGCAGAACTCGGCGTCAAGCGGACCCAAGGCGGGCCTTCGGCCGCAACCAAATCAGGTTTCAGCGACGCCTCTGGCC
>JBDNAO010000004.1:0-3665 GCA_039768375.1 Desulfobacterales bacterium
ACGGCAAGTTCACCTTGCTCTCTTGAGTGCGAAGATGGCGTTCTGCGGCCTGTCCTCGTTGATACGCCTCGTCTGCCGGTTTTGCAGCAATCAAACAGAGAAGCACCAAACTATAAGATCGAGGATTCTATGACGGAAAAGGTCGCCGTAAAAAACCTGTATAAAATTTTTGGCCCCGACCCTGAGCGGGCTTTCAAAATGCTCGAGGATGGCTCAGGCAAGGATGATATTCATCAGAAGACCGGGTTGACCGTCGGCGTTCAGGACGCCAACTTCAGTGTCGAGTCCGGTGAGATATTCGTGGTGATGGGGCTCTCGGGTTCCGGCAAGTCCACCCTGGTCCGCATGCTCAACCGGTTGATCGAGCCGACCCGAGGCGAAGTGTTTGTCGACGGCGAAAAAGTGACGGAGATGAACCAGAAGCAACTAATGGAGTTGCGGCGCCACACCATGAGCATGGTGTTTCAAACCTTCGCCCTCATGCCGCACATGAGCGTGCTCGACAATGCGGCCTATGGACTCAACGTCGCCGGCGTCTCTAAGGCCAAGCGTGACGAGCGTGCGTTGGTGGCCCTTCAGCAGGTGGGACTGGATGCTTATGCCGGCAGCTATCCCGAAGAGCTTTCCGGCGGAATGCAGCAACGCGTGGGGTTGGCGAGAGCCCTGGCCCAGGATCCGAGCATCCTTTTGATGGATGAGGCCTTCAGCGCCCTCGATCCGCTGATCCGCACCGAGATGCAGGACGAATTGCTCAAACTGCAGGAGCAAACCGAACGAACCGTGATTTTTATCTCTCACGACCTTCACGAAGCCATCCGCATCGGGGACCGCATCGCCATCATGGAAGGCGGGAGGGTCGTGCAGATCGGCACACCCGACGACATTCTTAAAAACCCGGCCGACCAGTACGTTCAGGCCTTCTTCCGCGGAGTCGATCCGACCACCGTCTTCAGTGTCGGCGACGTGGCCCGCAAGAATCAGGTGACGATTTTACGCCACAATTATGCCGGCCCGCGGGCCACCCTGGAACGATTGCAGGACGAAGACCGTGAATTCGCCTATGTCCTGACCCGCGACAGAAAATTCCAGGGCGTCGTTACGATAGACAGCCTGCGGGAAGCTATCGAAGACGGCACGAAAGACATCGGCGGTATTTTCATGCCCGAGATCCGACCGGTACCGGCCGACACGCCGTTGCAGGAAGCCCTGACAGTGGTGAGACAGTATCCCTGCCCCGTGCCGGTGGTCGACAAAAACAACATGTATCTTGGAGTGGTCTCCAAGAACCGCTTCCTGCGCACCATCGAACACGGCCTGGCGCAATCGGAGGAGGCGATAAAAGCGGCCCAAACGGCAGCCTGAAAGATATCCGAATTAAGCCATATTCGGGACCCGGAGGTAATCCATGATTCTGGACTTCGACAAACATAAAATACCGCTCGAAAAAATTATCGAACAGGCCGTCGATTGGTTGGTGGCCAATTACCGGCCGCAGTTCCAGGCCATCAAGTGGCCGGTGGAAAAGACCCTCAACGGCATCGACGGGTTGCTGCAGTTCGTCCCCCCGATCGTGATTATCGCCGCCATATTCTTGATCGCCTGGCGTATGGCCAGCTGGAAAGTCGGCATCTTCGGTGTCATAACCTTTCTTCTAATCGGCTTTCTCGGTTTTTGGGAGGACGCCATGACCACCTTGGCCATGGTGATCAGCGCCGTTATTTTCTGCGTTGTAGTGGGGGTTCCGATGGGCGTGATCGCCGCCCGCAACGACCGGTTTGCGTCATTCATCCGGCCCGTCATGGATGCCATGCAGACCACGCCGGCCTTCGTCTACCTGGTGCCGGTGGTCATGCTCTTCAGCATCGGCACCGTCGCCGGGGTCATCGCCACGATTGTTTTTTCGATGCCGCCGATCATCCGGCTCACCAACCTCGGCATCCGCCAGGTGCCTTCCGACGTGCTTGAAGCCGCCAAGGCGTTTGGATCGACCGCCAATCAGATCCTCTTCAAGGTGCAATTCCCCCTGGCCATGCCGACCATCATGGCCGGATTGAACCAGACGATCATGCTGTCGCTTTCCATGGTGGTGATCGCGGCCCTGATCGGCGCCGGGGGCCTGGGCGTGCCGGTATTCGAAGGACTCAATTCCCTGCGGGTCGGGTTGGCCGCAATCGGCGGGCTTTCCATCGTCCTACTGGCCATGGTACTCGACAGGATCACGCAGTCACTGGGTGAACCGCGCCGGCGGGTGGCAAGCGGCTCAAAATAAGCCGACGGGTCGGAAAGTGCCGTTTTCGCAACGCGGGTTTTCCGTTCATGCGATACGACAACTGTTAACACCTAACAACAAGGAGGCAAGCTCATGCGAACGAAGCAATGGTTTATAGCGATGACAGCGGTTCTGGCAACCGCTATCTTTCTGATTGGCGGTGCTCTAGCAGCAGACAAGATGCCCGGCAAGGGTGTCACCGTCCAACCGGCCCGGGCGACCTGGACCACCGGTTTTTTTCTGGAGGCTATCTACAGCCGGGCTCTCGAGGATTTAGGGTACACCGTGAAAGAGCCCAAGAAACTGGCCAATCCGATCTTCTACCAGTCGGTGGCCGCCGGCGATGTCGACTTCTGGGCCAACGGCTGGTTTCCGATTCACTACGCTCAGCTTGGAATGCCTTACGACGAATACAAGCAGAAGGCCTCCATTTACGGCACAGTCGTCAAGGGCGGCGCGCTGCAGGGATATCTCGTGAGCAAGCGCGACGTGGAGAAATTCGGAATCAAGTCCCTGGACGATTTCAAGCGCGACGAAGTCAAGAAGGCCTTCGACGCCAACGGCGACGGCAAAGCCGATTTGGTGGCCTGCCCGCCGGGTTGGGGCTGCGAAAAAGTGATCACCCATCACATGGACGTCTATGGCCTCGATCCCCATGTCAACCAGATAAAGGCGAGCTACAGTGCCAGCATGGCCGATGCCGTGGCCCGCTACCAGGCCGGCGAACCGGTGTTCTTCTACACTTGGACGCCGAACTGGACCGTCAACCGCTTCAAGCCGGGCAAGGACGTCATGTGGATCAACGTGCCGGAAACCAACCCCTCCCCCGCTCAGAAGGATTATAAGGATGCCATGGTGCACAAGAACGTGCCCGGCGCTGTGACCGATCCCATCAAAATGGGTTTTCCCGGCAACGACATCGATGTCGTGGCCAACAATAAGTTTTTGGCCGACAACCCGGCAGCCGCCAAGATGTTCGAGATCATGTCTATCCCCTTTGCCGACATCGCCGCGCAGAACGCCAAGATGTTTGAGGGGGAAAACACCGAAGCGGACATCGAACGACATGTCAATGAGTGGATCGCCCTGAACCAGGACACCTGGAACGGATGGCTTGCAGAGGCCCGCAAGGCCGCCAAATAACAACAGCGGTTCGGGCCTGACCGCCCGTTTCTGCAGCGACAACTAAAACAGGGGATACACTGATACAGGTGAATCCCCTGTTTTGGTTAGATCCTTTTCGACGTCCCAAAATAAAAAACGATCGATGTTGCAAGAAAACCGAACGGGAGGATGCCAGATGATTCTTAAAAGTTACTTTCCGCTGATTGTGGCCCTTACGTCGTGGCCGTCGGACTTTTCTTTCTGTCAACGGTCGTCATCGATAACGCTTTGA
>JBDNAO010000473.1:0-5541 GCA_039768375.1 Desulfobacterales bacterium
CCAAATTACAATATCCAAAAATTGCTTTCATCCCTCAACCCTGAACGTTGAACCTGGAACCTTAGTAGCATTGCATTGCGTTGCTCAAGGCAGTCGAGACACTTCATAATTGACACGACACTAGGCCCCTTGAACCCTTATGGAATATCAACTGTTCCGGTGATCATTCAAAACCGGTTGCCCGGTGTTATCCGATAGGTATGGTATTTCTGGTTTCAGGCACTTTTCATCAGTTTTCTGATGACGAAAGGGAGAATACCGCCATGCTCGAAGTAATCGACGTCCACGTCGGTATCCAACCGGGAAATCGTCTCGAAGTCAACTGACGTTCCATCCGGTTTGACGGCTTTGACCCGCAGAACCTTGCGCGGCGTCATCCCCGCTACCCCGTTGATGATATAGGTCTCTTCTCCGGTCAGGCCGAGGCTCTCCGCATTTTGACCATCCTTGAAGATCAGGGGCAGAACCCCCATACCGACCAGGTTGCTGCGGTGAATCCGTTCGAATGATTCGGCGATGACCGCCTTGACCCCCAGCAGCGTGGTCCCCTTGGCCGCCCAGTCACGGGAGGAACCGGTCCCGTATTCCTTGCCGGCCAGAACGACAAGCGGTTTCGGCTCTTCGAGGTAAATTTTGGCGGCATCGTAGACAAACATCTCCGTCTTCTCCGGAAACTTCACGGTGTAACTGCCCTCCTTCGGGGCCACGAGTTTGTTTTTGATGCGGATGTTCCCGAATGTGCCGCGCATCATGACTTCATGATTGCCTCTGCGCGAGCCGTAGGAATTGAAATCGACCGGCTCGACCCCTTGGGCGATCAGATAGCGGCCGGCCGGATAGACGGCCGGAATCGCCCCTGCCGGTGAAATGTGGTCGGTGGTCACGGTATCGCCGAGCAGCATCAGGGTGGCGGCATCTTTGATGTCGACCGTTGCGGACAGATCGATTTTGAAGTTGTCGAAATAAGGCGGCCGCTTGATGTAAGTCGATCGGTCATCCCATCTGAAGGTTTCACTCTCGGCGGTGTCGAGCTTACGCCAGAAGTCATCCCCATCGAAAATCCGGCTGTACTCTTCCGCGTAAAAAACCTTTTTGACGTGTTTGTCGATGAGGGCGTCGATTTCCTCTTTGGAAGGCCAGATGTCCTCGAGATAGACCGGCTCCCCGTTGGGATCGAGTCCCACCGGTTCGAAGGTCAGATCCACATCGATCCGGCCGGCAAGGGCAAAAGCGACCACCAGCATGGGTGAAGCCAGGTAATTGGCCTTCACGCTCTGATGGATGCGGGCTTCGAAATTCCGGTTCCCGGAAAGTACCGCGGCCACTGTCAGGTTCTTCTCCTTGATGATCCGCTCGATTTCAGAATGCAGCGGACCGCTGTTGCCGATGCAGGTGGTGCAGCCGAATGCCGCCAGGTGAAACCCGAGGGCCTCGAAGTAGGGCATCAGACCCGCATCTTCCAGGTAGCGCAGGACGACTTTGGAGCCGGGGGCCAGAGATGTCTTGACATAAGATGGAACCTTCAACCCGCGTGCCACGGCTTTGCGAGCCACTAGACCGGCCCCCAGAAGAACGGACGGGTTGGAGGTGTTGGTGCAGGAGGTGATCGCCGCAATGGCCAGGCAGCCGTCGCCGAACCTCTCCGGTCTGCCGAAGAGATTCACCTCGTAGGCTCTGGAGTTGACCGGATGGCAGACCGGCGACCGCATGGTCTGCGAGCCGGATTCATCGTGGAACTGCGACAGATGCGCCAGATCGGCATCACGGTCGTACTCGCATCCGAGCACTCCCGCAAAAGCGCCCTTCAAATCGGGCAGCACGATCCGGTCTTGGGGCCGGGCGGGCCCGGCCACCGACGGCGCGACGGTGGACAGGTCCAACTCCAATACCTGGCTGTATTCCGGATTTTCCGTGCCGCTGTAAAAAAGTCCGTTGGCCTTGGTGTAAGCCTCGACGATCTTCGCCTGGTCTTTGCGGTTGGTCAGTTTCAAGTAGTCGACGGTTTTCTCGTCCACCGGAAAAAAGCCCAGGGTAGCCCCGTATTCGGGCGTCATGTTGGCGATCGTGGCACGATCCGGGACGGTCAGCTTCTTCATCCCCGGTCCGAAATACTCGACGAATTTCTCAACCACGTTGTGTTTTCTGAGCATCTCGGTAACCACCAACACCAGGTCGGTGGCGGTCACCCCGGGTTTGAGCTCGCCGGTCATGCGCACACCGATCACCTGGGGAATCGACATGTAGTAAGGCTGGCCGAGCATGACCGCTTCGGCCTCGATGCCGCCGACCCCCCAACCCATGACCCCGATACCGTCGATCATCGTCGTGTGGGAGTCGGTTCCCACCAACGTGTCCGGGTAGGCCTGAAGCGTGTCGTCATTTCCTTCGGTGACCACCACCCGGCCGAGATATTCCAGGTTGACCTGATGGCAGATGCCGGAATTGGGCGGCACGACTCTAAAATTGTCGAAATTCTTCTGGGCCCACTTGAGGAGGGCATACCGTTCGCCGTTGCGCGCGTACTCTCTGTCCACGTTCTTGGTCAGGGCTCTGTCGCTGCCGTAGTAATCGAGCTGAACGGAATGGTCCACGATCAAATCCACCGGCACCAGGGGGTTGATCTTCACCGGGTCCCCCCCCAACACTTTGACGGCGTCGCGCATGGCGGCCAGATCGACCACGGCCGGAACGCCGGTGAAGTCCTGCATCAACACCCTGGCCGGGTGGTAGGGGATTTCCACCGGAGCGCTGTATGTTTTCTGCCAGCGGACGATATTGAGCAGGTCTTCCTCCCGCACGATGCGGCCGTCAAGTTTTCTCAGCAGGTTTTCAACCAGAATGCGGATGGAAAACGGCAGCCGGTCGATGTCCGCCACACCGTTTTCCTGCAGCTGTTTGATGTCCGCAATGCTGTATTGCCGGCCGTGAACGGTGATCCGTCGCATAAAATCTTCTCGTTTCATAGGTACTCCTCGTTGGTTTGACGGGTAGCTCGAGGGCCCTTTGGCCCACCACGATGCATGAATTGAACGCGCCTTCCTTATCTTCGCATTAAAGGCTCATGGCCCTATGGGCCGCCACAGTGCATGAAAATGACGCGCCTGCGCCCGGATGAGCGGTTGCGAATAGCGGCTGACTGTCTGAGCCGCCTGCGGGGTCTTAGACCGGACCCAGGGCCGATACCGTATGTAAGGCACAACCTTGGTGACAATCCCGAACCCCTTATTTGAAGACGTGCCTGGTCCGGGTTTAGAGCCCGTTGGCGGCGAGTTTCAGCCGTCTTTCGAAACCGTTCATCCGGGCGGAGGTGTCCACCTTTTTCCAAATTACATTCTATTTTCGAACTAAACGCTCATAGCCTCTAGGGCCACCACGGTGCCTTCGATGATGAACCGGAGCAGAATTCATTTCGCCACTCTAGATCCGCAAACGCGCAACAAACTGACCAGATCAGGCTTCGCCCCTGACTTTCTTGATAATTTTTGGAATAAAGAATGAAAAGCCAAATAATGCAAGCGAGAAAATCACCTTGAACGAGACCAGCTGACCCCAGTCGCCGGAGGTCCAGACCTCCTTGAGCGTTCCGATGAAAAAGGTGAAGATGAACGTTCCGACGACAATGCCCAATCCCGTCCCGGCGACATAATCCCAAAATCGCACGCGCGTCAGGCCCATTCCGAAATTCATGGGGGTAAAAGGAAAGTAGACCAGCCGCAGGTAGAGCACGGTGGCAAACCCGTTGCGTTCGATGGCCTCGTCATACTTTTTCAATCGATCACCGACCAGAGAAGCGGCAAATTCGCGGCCGAGGGTACGCCCGATGACAAAGGCCGCGCTGGCACCCAGCATCGCACCAAACCAAACATAGATGAACCCCTGGTAAGGCCCGAAAATCGCGGCGCCCAGACCGGTCAGAAAGGTCCCCGGAACAAACAGGCAAACCCCCACCGTGTAGATGAGAATGAAGACCAGCGGTGCCCAGAAACCGGCTGTGTCCAGAAAACGCCCCAACTGCTCTGTCGTCAGGTAGCCTTTCACCGGCGTGAAACGAACCAGAACAATGGCTCCGACGATGAACGCCGCCAAGATGAGGGCCTTGACAATCGCCTTGCTGCGGCTGCCGGTCGGCGCTTGTCCATTTTCTTGCATATATCGATCTCCGGTTAAGCCGGTCGGACCTTCACTCGATCCATCTAAGGGTTCACGAAAAAATCAGTCCGCAATTTTGGGGGTTGAGGCGCCCGGCCGGTAAGGAGCGAAAACGCAGGAATATCCGGATATTCCGAGTTTTCGCAACGCAGCCGGACGGGATGCATCGGCGTCCAAAAAGTGACGTAATTTTTGAGTGAGCCCTAAGGTAGCGGTGCCACCGCATTTCTGCTCCGGCCTCGGGCCAAACGCTCAGGTTGTAAACTCATCCAGGCTGCAGGCTGTACTCGTCGATGAGCAGGGTCCTCGCACCGAGCTGAGCGGCACCGGCGGTAACGGTCAAACCGGCCGCCCCGCCGCCGATGACCCCGATGTCGACATCAAAAATAGCCATGTCGAACTCCCTACATCTTGCCTTTCCACGGCACCAGTTTATACTCAAGATAGCGCATCAACAGGTCGCTGAAAAGGGCGACCAAACCGATGATGACGATTCCCATTACGACCACATCGGTCATCAAAAACTCAGAGGCATTCAGGATCATGTATCCCAGACCCGCCGCCGCCGCCACCATTTCCGCGGCCACCAGGGTGGTCCACCCGAATCCGATACCGATGCGCATGCCGGTTAAAATCTCCGGCAGAGCGGCTCTGAAGACCACGTGCCGGAGGACCTGTGACCGGGTGGCCCCCAGCGAATACGCCACGTGAACCTGTTCGATCGATACCGATCGAACCCCGGCCCGTGTGCTCAGTGCCATCGGGGCAAAACATGCCAGATAAATTAAAATGACCTTGGAGACTTCCCCGATACCAAACCAGATAATGACCAGCGGCAGATAGGCCAGCGGTGGAATCGGCCGGTAGAATTCGATCGGCGGATCGAAAATACCTCTGAAAACACGGCTCATCCCCATGGCCAGTCCGATCGGGACCGCCGTCAGGCAGGCAATGAAAAATGCCAAGAACACCCTGTAGATACTAATCCAAGTGTGCTGCCAGAGTGTGGCGCCCCCGAAGCCGGCTGTGCCGACCTCGACCGCCCGATTCCAGACGGCTGCGGGTGAGGGCAAAAAAAGCGGATCCACGAGCTTCTGGCGGGTGACCAACCACCATAATCCCAGCAGAAAGCAGGCCGCACCGATACTGATGGCCAAGCTGCGGCCTCGGCCGGGAGTGCCGTAAACCTTCGTTACCGGAACCCTAATGCTTTGCAATTTTCGCATTAACAGCGATATAGATGCCGTTGACTGCATTCTCGACCCTGTTGTCTAAAGACTTCCAGAGAATGATTTTGTAACCGTTCACAGGGTTGCAAAGTCCGATGCGCTTCAAACCACCTAATTGTAAGCGTTTACAGGGTGCCGCAGATGCAAGGCGTCGGGCGCGCAG
>JBDNAO010000474.1:0-14275 GCA_039768375.1 Desulfobacterales bacterium
CAGGAATATCTGGATATTCCGAGTTTTCGCAACGCGGCCGGACGGGATGCATCGGCGTCCAAAATGTGACGTTATTTTTGAGTGAGCCCTAAGAATATCGATGGAGAAGGGACCGCAGGCTGGATATGGCACTGATGACGGCCGGCCATGCCGGTTCCCTCTACTGGAGGATGTGATCGATTTGAGCCGTTAGTTCTTTGATATTGAACGGTTTTTGAATAAACCCGTTACAGCCGCTTTTCATGATCTCTGAGGCTTCGCCGGAAAGGCTGTAACCACTTGACAGCAGGACCTTAACTGCCGAATTGCATTGCTTGAGCCGGTCGTATACGGCCCGCCCTCCCATATCCGGCATCACCATGTCCAGAATGACAAGATCGATCTTTTCCTTGTTTTCAGCATAAATCTGCAAGGCCTCATGGCCGTTTGCGGCCGGCAAAACCGCGTAGCCGAAATGTTGCAGCATCTGGACACCGACATCCAGAACCACCTCTTCGTCGTCGACCAGTAAAACGGTCCGGCTGGACCCCATGACGGGTTCCTCGCCTACGGGTTGCGGATCGGCCGTCAGGATCCGGCCCGAGGCCGGCAGGAAGATTCGAAAGGTGGTGCCGCGCTCAATTTCGGAGTCGACCTCGATGAATCCCCCCAGGCTCTTGACAATGCCGAATACCGAGGCCAGGCCCAGACCGGTCCCGCGACCCATTTCCTTGGTCGTGAAAAACGGTTCGAAAATACGGTCACGGGTGGCCTCGTCCATCCCGAAACCGGTATCCTGGACATCGAGCTGCACGTATTCGCCGCGTATCGGCATATGGGCGTGGTCTTGCATCACCTCACGAGTGGCGTTGCTGGACTTGAAGGACAGGCGGCCGCCGTCTGTCATGGCGTCCGCTGCATTGACACACAAATTGAGCAGCACCTGTTCGATCTGACCCGGGTTGGCGTTAACGGGTCGCAGGGCATCGTCCAGATCGAGGCCGATGGCGATCTGTTTGCGGGTGCGGCCGAAGGCCTCGGCGGTTTCACGAACAACCTGATTGAGGTCGATCAACGTCGATTCCGAGCGTTCTCTGCGGGCATAACCCAGCAGCTGGGCGGTCAGTTTGGCCCCGTTCTTGACCTGTTTTTCGATTTTTGTGAGGGTGGCGTAGTGGGGATGGTCGGCCCCGGTGTCCTGCAAGATCAATGATGCCAGTCCTTCGATCGCCATGAGCAGATTGTTGAAATCATGTGCGATGCCGCCGGCCAGAGTCCCGATGGCCTCCATTTTCTGAGCGTTGAAAAACTGCGATTCGAGCCGTTTCCGCTCACTGATGTCCATCAAACTCACGAGGACAGTTTTGAATTTTCCCATAGACTCTGGAATTTGGAAACTCATCAGGACATTGATGTTTTCTCCCGCCAGGGTTTGGCTAACCGTTTCAGTTTCAAAGTCGGGCCTGGCCTCGTAGATGGCAATCAGGGCTTCCCTGAAAACATCCAGCGATTGAGATGCGAAGACTTTTTCAGCCGATCCGAACAGCTGGGTTTTGGTTTCGGCCTGGAAGAGCCGGAGAGTGGCCATGTTGAACTTCTTGACAGTGACCCGTTTCAGCGACTCTGGAAGGAGCTCCGGATGAACCGGTAAATAAGACCTAAGGTCGTCAATGCCTTTCTTTTTAAGGTCATCAACCGTCTGTTTGACCACCGACAAGTCGACTTCCAGGAAAGACACGGCTGAGGTTTCGAAGAGGCTTTGGTACTTATCCTCGCTGGCCTGCAGCGCATCCTCAGCGCTCTTTCGCCCGGCAATCTCCTCCTTGAGTTTGGAAGCCATCGCCGCCATTTGATTTTCAAGGCGGCAGGAAAGGCTTGGGTTGGCAATTTTGTTGTTTAACGGTATAAGCATTTTTAGAAGGCACCGGTTTCCATAAATCGCTAACCCGTCAGCCCCCACCAAGCGTCATCCTCTAAGCGCTGTTGGGCTTGCTGACGATCGGCCGCAATCTAATTATCGGATAATTTTCCGAGAACTTGAATGAATGGGGCAATGGACAGATGAAACGGATTTACAGGACCCGTTCGATGGGGATCTTCGTGTGGGCCGCTTTTCTGGTGGTGGCGTGGACCGGCTGTGCCGGGCTCGGGCAGTCGCTCCAGGCGCCGGACATCCGATTGGCCGGCTTGCTCGTTGAAGAGGTGGATCTTTTCGAAACTGTACTGCAACTGAAGCTGCGGGTGATCAACGGCAACGATATCCCCTTGGTGCTCAAAGGAATTCAGTGTGAGTTGAAACTCAACGACAAATCGGTGGCAACGGGTGTCTCCAGGACACCGGTAAATATTCCGGCGCTGGGCAGCGACACCGTTTCCGTTAGGGTATATTCTTCGATGTTCAATATTGCCTCTACCTTTTTTAGGATGGCACAAAAGGAAGCGGCTAACACCGGAAACCCCGATTTAACTTATCAGCTAAGCGGTCGGATACATTTGGAAACCAGCGGTTTAACACCATCCACCATTCCATTTAAAACCACTGGAAAAATATCGCTCGAGGATACCTTTGGAAAAATCGTAGAGTAAGGGAGTTTGCAACCCATGAAATCAGGTATAATCGGGAGGCCGGGATCGGGAAAAACCACCGTTTTTGAAGCCCTCACCGGTAATTTTCAGGAGACTGGACGCCGAGGGGACGACCGCATCGCTGCCATTCGGGTCCCGGACCCACGGGTCGATGTGTTGGCCGGGATGTATACCCCCCAGAAGACGACCTATGCACAGGTTGAGTATCTGCTGCCCGGAAAGGGCCTCGAGAAGGACAGTGGAAAAGCGGGGTCTTCATGGACCGCGGTAAGAGACTGTGACGCCTTGATTCACGTGGTCCGCAACTTCAGCAGTTACGGCCTGGCCGAACCGACACCGCTTGATGACGTCAACCACATCGACCAGGAACTGATTTTGAACGACTTCATGGTGGCCGAGAAACGCCTCGAGCGGCTGAACCTGGACCAAAAAAGGGGCCGGAAGAGCGATCCGGAGGAACGGGCCCTTCTCGAGACCTGTATTTCAACCGTGGAAAGCAACACCCCATTGCGGCAGCGACCCGAACTGGCCTCTGCTCCCCTGCTGCGGGGCTTTGCCTTCCTTTCGAGCAAGCCGGTGCTCGTCCTCTTCAACAATGCCGATGAAGACGATTGCCTGCCGGATATAACCGGTAGGGGGTCAAACGAATTACGTCTGGCGATTCGCGGCAAGCTCGAACACGAACTGGCCCAAATGTCGCCTGAAGAGGCTGCAGAGTTCCTTAAGGAATTCGACATTGCGACTTCCGCCAAGGACAGGATCATCGCCAAATCCTACGAATTGTTAGGACTTATTTCCTTTTTTACGATCGGAGAAGACGAGGTCAAGGCATGGACAATCCGGAAACATACCGCAGCAATCGATGCGGCCGAGGCCATTCATACGGACCTGAAAAAGGGCTTCATTCGGGCCGAAGTGCTGGCTTATGATGACCTGATGACGGCCGGCAGTTATGCCGCTGCCCGGAAATCGGGAACCGTCCGACTCGAAGGAAAAGACTACGAGGTCCAAGACGGTGATATCCTTCACGTGCGTTTCAACGTGTAACCGCCGGCATGTTGCTCTTTAGTGACTGCGGGGCATGCGCATCTTTAGGATCACCAAGAACCGAACCTCGGTTTCAATCAATTCTGAAAACAGGCGCTTCAAGGCGGGTCGCTTTGCAGCGTGGACATCGTCCCGGGCGGGAAAAACGTCGCCGGTTGCGGAAAAGATATCCACAATTCAAGCAACGACTCGGCCGGATCACGATTTTTTTTCCTTGCGCCGCGACGGTCCGCTTAATATGAACGAGATGCGCAGGAACTTCCTTTTCCCGGATGCCCAAATTCCGGGACAGATCTTTGACGGTCAGCTCATCCGTCTCCAAAAGCGCAATCATTTCCTGACGTATTGTTTTCACTGGGTTTATTCGAAATTTCCAAATAAGTCTCTAAATAGGGAATCCGAAACGCATCAATACCCGGTAATTTCTTCTTTAAGCAGGCAGCAGGCGATCCGGTATTCCGGCGTTCCATCGGGGCGGTAGCTGAGGTTGTCGGGCTGAATGAGCTTGTTCATTACGCAACCCTCCGGAATATCGAGTTGGAACAGGTCATTTTCGTTGATCGGTTCCCGCTCTGTCAGACGGCTGCCGTCGATTATCAGGCTGTGCATTGCAAAATCCTCGCACAGCGGACACCGGTAGACGCGCCCGTTCGGAAAGACGAAATAATTGTCCGCCACGCGTCCGGCGCATTCGAATCGGGCACCGGCTTCCAGGAAAACTTTAGGAAAGGTAACCGTTATGCCCTGCCGCGCAATCTCCTCGGCCGCCGCGGGCACGGTACCCAGCCAATCGTTTCTGGCCACCTGCAGGTTTTCCGTTCGATTGGCGGCCGAGCGGCCTCGAATGCCGATGACCTGAATGAAAAACCGCTTCACGCCCAGTGAAGTGAGAAGTGGCCCCATCAAGTCGATTTCATGCATGTTGGCTTGACTCACCGTAAAGATCACGCTGACCGAAAACCCGCGGTTCACGGCCTGCCGGATACCGTTTGTGCAGGCAGTATAAGACCCCGAGCCACGAATCATGTCGTTGGTGGCGGCAGTGGCGCCGTCAAGGCTGAAACTAAAGTAGTCGACTTCTTGCGGCGTGACCTTGGACAGGATGTTGTTGAACAGGAACCCATTGGTGTCCACAGTAATTGAATCGTATCCAAACTTCCGGGCCTTCTTGATCATACGGGCGAGTTCAGGATGCAGTGTCGGTTCGCCGCCCAGAAAGACGATGTTGGCCTTGACGGACCTGCGGGCAAACAGGTTTAGCCAGGTTTCGACAGTTTCCAGTGGAAGGGTTTCATAACCGTGCTGGTCGCGGTTGATGTAGCAGTGACGGCAGGTTAGGTTGCAGCGGGTGGTGATGTGAAAAAAGACGTTGGCGGAATCTCGTGAAAAGGAGACGGTTTTTTTCATTTCTGTGATTTTTTGAGCTGCTCGACCTGTTTCTTGGCCTTGATCAGCTCGTCGTTGGTCAATCGCAGCCGGATCGACATGTATTCGGCAAATATTCTGTACAGCAACAACAAAAAGTCCAGTTTTTCATCACGGGTTCCCTCGCTGCTCATGCGTTCTTTGGCGGAGGTGTCCACCGCCATGCACACGGTTTGACCGACCGCCGATACCGTCGCAGACCGGCTCAGGCTATCGATGATGCGCATCTCACCGAAGATTTCGCCTTTTCGATCGATGGTTCCGATTTCATGACCGGCCTTGGAGATCTTGATTTTGCCGGAAAGAAGGAAGTAGAGCCAGGGATCCAGGTCGCCCTCTCTGATAATCACCTCGCCGTGTTCATACTGACGGATTTTGCTCAAGCGCAACAGCTTACCAAGGCTTTTGGTCTCGAAGTTCTTCAAGGCGGGGATCGCCATCAGTTTTTGAATATTCTCGATATTTTCCTTAAGATACTTCGATTCGATCATTTTGTCCTCGCCTCGTTTGTCGTATTGTGCCCGGCTTATCGGCCCGATTCGACCGCGCTCCACATCAAAAAGATGGCCATGGCATCCTTATCGCGCAAAACCGGTTTATTATTTTATCAAACTGCAGGATTTCTTTCAAGACAGTCTTTGGACAATTGAATGTCGAATTCGACTGGATAGCACCCATCGAAACAGGCTTTACAGAAATGCTTTTCCGGCTCGGCTATTCCTGTGGACCCGAGAAGACCGTCGATGCTGAGATAGTGGAGGGAATCGAGACCGAGAAAATCCTTGAGTTCGGTGATCGACATCCTGGCAGCGATCAACTCGCCCTTCGTGGAGAAATCGATGCCGTAGTGGCAGGGAAAGCGGTGGGGCGGACCGGCAACCCGCATGTGCACCTTTTTGACACCCAGCTCGCGCAGGGCCTTGACACGGGTTCGCGCAGTTGTCCCCCTTATGATCGAATCTTCAATGATAACGATGTCTTTTCCCTTAAGAAGATTCTTTACCGGGTTCAACTTGACCCTGACGCCAAAGTCCCGCATGCTCTGCGTCGGCTGGATAAAGGTCCGGCCGACATAATGATTACGGATCATGCCCATCTCGAACGGAATGCCGGAGGCCTCCGAATACCCCAGAGCTGCATAGGTGCCGGAATCCGGAAAAGGCATGACCAGGTCGGCCGCAACCGGGGCCTCTATGGCCAGGCGGCGCCCATGTGCCTTGCGGGTCAGGTATACGTTGTGGCCGTTGATGTTGCTGTCGGGCCGAGCGAAGTAGATGAGCTCGAAAATACACAGTGTGTGCCGGGTGTCGGTGTGTGGATTGATGCTCCTAACGCCTTCCTCGTTGATGATGACAATTTCGCCGGGATCGAGCTCGCGGATGTGCTCGGCCTCGATGAGGTCCAGAGCGCAGGATTCGGAAGCCAGCACGTAGTGGCCGTTCAGTTTGCCGAGGCACAGCGGCCGGAAACCGTTGGGGTCTTTGATGCCGATCAACTCGCCCTTGCAAGTCAGCACCACCATTGAATAAGCGCCTTTTATTTTTTTGACAGTCTCGATGAGGGCTTCTTCAAACCCTAGCTTCAAGTTTTTAACGAACAGGTGCAGGAAAATCTCGGTATCCATGGTCGTCTGGAAAATCGACCCGGACTCTTCGAGTTCCCTTTTAAGTGAGTGCGCGTTGACCAAATTACCGTTGTGAGCGACCGCATAGGATTTGTTGCGGTGGTGCACGACGAAGGGCTGTGCGTTGGCGAGAATTGAACTGCCGGTGGTAGAATAGCGCACATGGCCGATGGCGATAGGGCCTTTCAACTTTTCGAGTTGACTGCTTTCGAACACCTCGGGAACAAGCCCCATGCCTTTGTGGGCCGTGACCCGGCTGCCGTGCAAAACAGCAATACCGGCACTCTCCTGTCCGCGATGCTGGAGAGCGTAAAGCCCGAAATAGGTGAGCCGTGCGGCTTCTGGATGGCTGTGTATCCCAAATATTCCGCAGGCTTCCCGCGGTTTGTCCTCTGCGTCCAACTCGTTTTGGTTGAGGTTCATATCCTCTTTCCGCATGTTATGTCGGCCCTATTTAGTGCATTAACACGTATTCTTGCCTGCCGATCAGCCCTCGCTGCAACCATGCAACCGAAACGCTCAGCTGTGGTAGTCCTGCAAGGCCTGCACCCGGTATCGGCACTCTTTTAGTGCTGCAATCCCCCGACATATGGCACTGGCCCCTGCCAGGGTGGTGGCATACGGTATACCGAATTTGATGGCTGCCCGCCGGATCATGTAGCCGTCCTGCCGGGGCGTCTCTCCGCTGCCGGTGTTGATAACCAGTTGGACCTCGCCGTTCTTGATGGCGTCGACGACGTGGGGTCGACCCATAGAGACTTTCTTGACGATTTCATTCGGTATGTTGTTGGCGGTCAGCAGGCAGGCGGTGCCTTGGGTGGCCAAAATTTTGAAACCGATGGCGTCAAATTGGGCCGCAACCGGCAGGACGCCGGACTTGTCATTGTCTTTGACGCTGATGAACACGGTCCCGGAGGTCGGCAGCCTTTGGCCGGCCCCGAGTTGGGCCTTGGCATAAGCCGGTCCGAACTGCAGGTCGATACCCATCACCTCGCCGGTAGACTTCATCTCCGGCCCCAGAAGAGTATCCACGTCGGGGAAGCGGTCGAAAGGCAGCACCGCTTCTTTCACCGACACATGCACCGGGGCGCGTTCCCGATCGAAACCGAGTGATGTCAAACTGCGACCCAGCATCACCTTGGTTGCCAGTTTGGCCAGCGGCACGCCGGTTGCCTTGCTCACGAATGGGACGGTTCGTGAGGCCCTGGGATTGACCTCCAGTACGTAGAGTTGGCTACCCTTTATGGCATATTGGACATTCATCAGCCCGACGACCTTCAGCTCGGCGGCCATGGCCTTGGTGGCGTGCGCTATCTCGGCCAACATCGTGGGGTCGAGACTGTAGGGCGGCAACACGCAGGCCGAATCTCCGGAGTGCACACCCGCAGCCTCGATGTGCTCCATAATGCCGCCGATGACGGTCGTCTCGCCGTCGCAGATAGCATCGACATCAACCTCGATCGCATCTTCGAGGAATTTGTCGATCAGGATCGGGTACTCCGGGGAGGCCAGAATGGCCAACCGGCTGAAACTCTCCAAACCGGCTCGGTCGTAGACGATCTTCATGGCTCGCCCGCCCAGCACGTAGGACGGTCGCACGATGACCGGGTAGCCGATGGCCTCCGCGATCTCCACTGCTTCTTCAACCGTAAGGGCCGTCCCGTTTTCCGGTTGGACCAGTGCAAGCTTTTTCAGCATGGCCTGGAAAAGCTCCCGGTCTTCGGCCCGATCGATGCTTTCCGGCTGGGTTCCCAAGATCGGCACCCCCGCCCTGTGCAGCCCCACCGCAAGGTTGAGCGGTGTCTGACCGCCGAATTGTACGATCACGCCGTCGGGCTTCTCGGTCGCGACGATCTGGAGCACGTCTTCTTTTGTGAGCGGCTCGAAGTAGAGCTTGTCGGAGGTATCGTAGTCGGTACTGACCGTTTCGGGGTTGCTGTTAACCATGATGCTCTCCACCCCCTCTTCCCGCAGTGCAAAAGAGGCGTGGACACAGCAGTAGTCGAATTCAATGCCCTGACCGATGCGGTTGGGCCCGCCGCCGAGAATCATCACTTTCCGGTTGTTCGACACCCGGGCTTCGTTCTCGGTCTCATAGGTGGAATAGTAATAGGGCGTGGCAGCCTTGAACTCGGCGGCGCAGGTGTCAACCAGTTTATAGACCGGCTGGACCCCTAGCTCGAGACGCCGGCTGCGGATCTCGTCTTCGGTGACGCCGGTCAGGTGGGCCAGCTGAATGTCGGAAAACCCGTTGGCCTTTGCCTGCCGCAGAAGAGGTTCCGCGAGCGCTTTCTTGTTCTCTTTTACTCGTCGTTCGAGGGTGAGAATGTCTTGTAATTGATACAGAAACCAGGGGTCGATATGAGCGAGGTCGTGAATCTCCTTGGTTGACATGCCTGAGACCAGCGCGTAGCGCAGGAAAAACAGACGCTGGGAATTGGGCACGGCCAATTTTTTCTCGATTTCGGACTTTGCGGGAAGTTTCTCCGGCGGTCCGTCGACATCATAGAGGTCTTTGCCGTCGGCACCGAAGCCATAGCGGCCGATTTCGAGAGAACGAATCCCTTTTTGCAAGGCTTCTTTGAACGTGCGGCCGATGGACATCGTTTCGCCCACCGATTTCATTGCGGTTGTCAGCACGTCGGTGGTCTCGGGAAATTTTTCAAAGGTCCAGCGCGGAATCTTGACCACGCAGTAATCGAGGGTGGGTTCGAAAGCGGCGAAGGTCTCGCCGGTGATATCGTTGGGAATTTCATCCAGCGTGTAGCCAACCGCCAGCTTGGCCGCGATCTTAGCAATCGGAAACCCGGTCGCCTTGGAGGCCAATGCCGAACTCCGCGACACCCGGGGATTCATCTCCACGACGATCATCTCCCCATTCACGGGGTTGATGGCAAACTGCACATTGGAGCCGCCGGTGTCGACCCCGATTTCCCTCATGATGGCGATCGAGGCATTGCGCATGACCTGGTATTCCCTGTCGCTGAGGGTCTGGGCGGGTGCAACGGTGATGCTGTCGCCGGTGTGAATTCCCATGGGGTCCATATTTTCAATCGAACAGACGATGACCACGTTGTCGTTCTTGTCCCGCATCACCTCCAACTCGAACTCCTTCCAGCCGAGTACGGATTGTTCGAGCATAACTTGATGAATCAAGCTGGCTTCCAGCCCAGACCGCGTCAGGGTTTCGAGTTCCTCGGGATTGTAGGCCACCCCGCCGCCGGTACCGCCAAGGGTGTAGCTCGGGCGCACGATGATGGGAAAACCGATCTCATCGCTGATCGGCTGGACTTCGTCCATGCGCGTCATGATGCCGCTGCGCGGGATCTTGAGCCCGATGCGGCTCATGGCCGTACGGAACATGTCGCGGTCTTCGGCTTTTTTTATGGAGGCGAGAGTCGCGCCGATCATTTCGACACCGTGCCGTTCCAATGCGCCCATTCGCGCCACTTCGACGGCGGTGTTGAGTCCGGTCTGGCCTCCCAGAGTCGGCAGGAGGGCGTCCGGGCGCTCCTTCTCGATGATCATGGCCACTATTTCGGGGGTAATCGGTTCGATGTAGGTCCGGTCGGCTGTTTCGGGATCGGTCATGATGGTCGCCGGATTGCTGTTCACCAGGACGACCTCGAATCCCTCTTCTTTGAGGGCCTTGCAGGCCTGGGTACCGGAATAGTCGAACTCGCAGGCCTGACTGATGATGATGGGACCGGCACCGATGATCAGGATTTTTTTAATGTCCGTGCGCTTGGGCATGGTGCGATGGCTTCTTATTCCGCATGTGGTTCGCTTACTGTTTGTCCATCAAATCCTTGAAACGGTCAAAGAGGTAGCGCGCATCGTGGGGACCCGGCGAGGCTTCGGGGTGGTATTGCACAGCAAAGACCGGGTAGGTCAAATGCCGAAACCCTTCCAGGGTGTTGTCGTTTAAGTTAATGTGGGTGATGTCGACATTGTGGTCTCTGATGGAGTCCAGGTCGACTGCAAATCCATGGTTTTGTGATGTAATTTCGATTCTGCCGGTCAAGAGGTTTTTCACCGGCTGATTGGCACCGCGGTGGCCGAACTTCAGCTTGAAGGTCTTTGCACCCAAGGCCAGACCGAGAAGTTGATGGCCGAGACAGATGCCGAACATCGGACGGAAGCCGAGCAACTGTCGGATGGTCGCGACGGCATCTGTAACCGGTTCGGGATCCCCGGGACCGTTGGACAGAAAAATGCCATCTGGCGACATGGTGTTCACCGTCTCGGCAGCCGTAGCTGCAGGAACCACGACGACTTCAAATCCTTCGCTCTCCAGACACCGCAGGATGTTGTACTTGATGCCGAAATCAAAGACCAGGACGGAGCGTTTCCGATTGCGCTGACGCCAGACGGAACGGTCCAGGGGGGTCTCTTTCTGCAAGAACTCGGGACGACCGTTCGACCAGTAGTAAGCCGTCTCGGTGGTCACGCTGGGGGTTAGATCCTGGCCGGCCATGGTCGGTATGCGGTTGGCCCCCTCGACCAGCGATGCCGGATCCAAATCCGCGGTGGACACAATCGCCCGCATGGCCCCGGAATTACGGATGTGCCGGGTCAAGGCGCGGGTGTCGAGTTGCTCGATCCCCAGAATCCCCTGGGATTTCAGGTAATCGGCCAGGGTGGCCTTGGCCCTGAAATTGCTGGGACGCGGCTGGTATTCTTTGATGAGAAAAGCGGCCACCTGAATGCGGTTCGATTCGATGTCTTCAGGGTTGATGCCGTAGTTGCCCACCAGCGGATAGGTCATTGTGACCATCTGCCCTCGGTAAGAAGGATCGGTAAGGACTTCCTGATAGCCGGTCATGCTGGTGTTGAACACCACCTCTCCGGTGGCTTCCCCTTGACCGGTAAATGAGCGGCATTCAAAATAGCGGCCATCTTCCAAGGCCAGTAGTGCTTTCATGGCAGTCAAACATCTCGAAGAGATTTGGATATGAGACCATTACCGAAAAGTTTCATTTGATATCAGTTAAATCTTAAATATGCAAGGATGATGCGAATTATTAAAATGAGAGGCGGCGCATCAAGGATGATTGAGTTCGTCGAGCAGACGGTCCATGGCCTTGTTGGCCGTGGTAAATCGAGTGGGATCCGCTAGCATTACCGCCGGATACTGAACATAAGGACTGCCGTCGATTTCGCTACGGCAGTGAACGATGAGCTGTTCAAGACTTTGCGGGGTGGCTTCGAGGTGAAACTGCAGACCGACCACACGTTGGTTTAAAACAAAACCCTGATGCTCACAGGCATCACTTTTTGCCAGGTGCACTGCACCGCTCGGCAGGTCGAATGTGTCGCCATGCCAGTGGAGAACCGGCAGTCCGTTGGGCAAGGCGGCAGCCACTCTGACCTTTTCCGCCGCTGTGGTTTTGTAAATCGGAAACCAACCGATCTCGCGGTTCCTGTTGGCTTTAACGGCTGCCCCTAAAACGTCCGCGATAAGTTGGGCCCCGAGACAGATGCCGAGAACGGTCTTGCCCCGCTCAATCGCCTGGTGAATGATTTTTTTCTCGTCACGCAGCCAAGGGTGGCTTGCCTCTTCGTATATGTTCATCGGACCACCCATGATGACCAGCCATTCGAGCTCGTCGACAACCGGCAATGGGTCGTTTCGATAAAACCGCGTACCGCTGATCTGAAATCCGGCGGCCTCGGCCCAGGTTGCAATCGAACCGAGGCCCTCAAATGACACGTGTTGACAGTAATGAAGTCGTTTCATTGCGTTCCTATTTCCCTGTTTTCGTTTGAAAACACGACAAATCCTGAGTCCCTTGGCGACTCGACTCACAAATACGGCAGCATAATCAAAAATGATGGATTGGCGTATTTACTCGGCCTGGAACGAGTCCGGTGCCAATAAATTCGTCATCGAATTTACGAACAGGATCACTAAGCTCCCGTTGCTAAGCAACAGATGTGCCATTTCTTGAAAAAAGATCCAAACAGCACAGCGGCCGGAACGGAACCGATAGACGCAAAATTACCACCCATCGGATCAGACAAAATTGTCATGCGCGGATTCGTGGACGGAAACCCTGCTCCGGATACCGCACATTCGCGAATAACTCTGACGCGGTTGCGGACAAGCCGTGAATACCGTATCTCAAGTGCCCCGGCATGAGCACAGCATTTGTGCAGTTTGGTTGATTTTATGGCTGGGTTACGATAAATTATGACCATTGTAAATACTCGCTGAATCTAACGACAGATGGAGAATCAACTCCTCTGGTCAACCGGATGTCATTAGGGGAGAATCAAAATGGGACTTAAACTGACGATTACGATCGATGGTGCGAAACACCTTGACATGGGCATCTGGATGGCCAAGCTCGAGCCGGATGAGGTGGCCACGCTTGGCAAGTGTGAGAACCGGTCCGGGCCCTTCAGCGTGCTGCTGCTTGATTCCGAAGTGGATTACGACGAAAAAACCCAGACCCTAACCTTCAACCCCAACGCCACTTGCTTGCTGAACATCGGCGGCACTGAACAAATACTGGTTTTGAGCAGCAAGGATAAAAAACCGGTTTCTAAACCGGTAGCCGCGCCGTCTGCCCCTGTCAAAGCACCGTCCTTTGAGTCTTCAGAACCCTCTGGTGAAAAAGCATCTACCGAAGAACAGCACGAGGAAATGACGGCCGACACCGAACTTTCCAAGAGGTTGGCCACCGGTGACAAGCTGTTTTTAAGCGAACTTCCGGCTGATATGCGTGGTTTGGGAGAAACGCTTCTGTCTGAGATTCGGGGGCCTATCCCTGGTGAACTTAACTTCGAACCCCGTTCGGCCAAATTTGATGAAACCCCTGAAATTTTTTGGACAATCAAGATCCTGCCTTCGGAAAAAGCCCTCCGGCTCACTGTGCGGGGTACACCGGAAACCTTCGAACAGACCTCGGGTATCGACCTGAAACTGGACAAATTCGGTTACTCGGCGTTTCACATCACACGCGTCGCACAAGTTCCGGGCGCCATCACCCTTCTCAAACAAGCCCAGAAAAACATGGAATAGCTCGTGTCCGCGATGACAATCTCCGGAACTCTGGCCGAGAAAGCCGAATACAAATGGCAAGCTTTCCTCAAGGCCGGTGAAGCCTATGGCATCACCATCCCCGAAGGGGCTGAGTTCCGGCACACCGCTCAGCGTGTCTTCGCCTTCAGCGATTTTGTTTCCGAAACCTGCATACGGCATCCCGACCTGTTGGTGGATTTGGTTCACAGCGGCGACTTGGAACGACGTTACCCTGCCGATGAATACGGCAAAACGCTGACGGTGCTTCTCACCGGTATCGAAGAGGAAGCCGCTCTGGAAAAGCGACTGCGCCATTTCAGGCGCCGGGAGATGGTACGCATTGCCTGGTGTGATCTTTGCGGGTTGTCCGATCTCTTCGCCACCATGGCCGACCTGACGGCTCTGGCCGAGGCAGTTGTCGATCAGACCCAGGCTCTGCTCTACCATTGGCTGTGCGCCACGCACGGTGTACCGACCGGTCCGGACGGTTTACAACAGAAGCTTGTCGTCGTCGGTATGGGCAAATTGGGAGGAGAGGAGTTGAACTTTTCCTCCGACATCGATCTGATTTTTGCCTACCCCCAAAA
>JBDNAO010000475.1:0-8720 GCA_039768375.1 Desulfobacterales bacterium
ATGCCCACCATACGCCAGAAAATAATTTCGCTTTTAAGCACTGAGGAGATGAGTGCCCGGGAGATTTCCGCAGAAGTGGGCATAGCTGAAAAAGAAGTGGCCGAACACCTTCCTCACATTGCGCGTTCGGTTTCATCTCAGGGCAAGAAAATTATCGTCACACCGGCAAAATGTCTGACTTGCGGCTATGCGTTTGAAGACCGTAAACGGTTTACGCGTCCCGGACGCTGCCCGCAGTGCAAAAAATCCCACCTGCAGAGCCCGCGATTCCGCATCTGTTAAATCAGCAGACGCCACCCAGTTGCAGGTTAGCACTGAGTATGAGAATCAAATTCTTCTGTGCTCGGTATAGCAAATTAAAATAAATTTTTGCTTTGGGATATATCCAGATATCCTCAAGCATGAAAACAATTGGTGCTACAATATATAGTGTCCGCCATTTTTTCGGTGATTAATCAATGAAGCAAAGATTAGAATTGCCAACTCACAGTTTTTCGCGAGTATCAGAAGAATAGCATCATAGCCGCTTCCTACAAAATTAGAAAACTATAGATAGCGTTCCCTAATCCAATTGGAAATCAAAACTTCCAGATCAGATTGACGGCAAAGAAATGAATTGCGTTTGTGTCGTAGTCACCTTTGAGGGGTCCCTGGAGGGGCCCGCCTTCCTGATCGATTTCGGCCTCACCCGCATCCAGATACTCATAGGCTGCACCTAAGCTCACATTTTGGTTCCAGTCGTATTGAATGCCCGTGCCGAAGCGAATCTGCCTGTCCAGGGGCAGATCCGGTTTGTTTCCTAAAAAATCATTCTTATGGATGGGCATCGAGTTGTATCTTTTTTTAATAGCAGAAAAGTTAATTCAGGGCAAAACCTCGGTCAGCACGCTGCCCACCGACCCCGAAGGGGGTTTAATGCCGAGGTAAGCCGCAAGTGTCGGGGCGATATCGGTCGGGGCCACCCGCCGCCCGATGATCCGGGCCGGCACATCACTGCCCGCAAAAAAGATCGGCACATAGGTATCATACACCCAGGGGGAGCCATGAATTGCTGCAATCGATCCAATCCCCATCTTTTCGGCCTCCTCAGTGGAGTGCAGGAACCAGTATTGCTCGGGAATCATATGAATGTTTCCGGAGCGGGTCGGATGAAAGCTGCGGCGAATCTGGTTTTGGACTGGCGACTCTGTGATGCGGCCGGCCAAAAGATCACCACGGGTCATAGCATAGGCGATGCCGGGAATCTTCATCAACTCCTCGGCGACGAAACGCTCCACATCGGCCAGATTCAGTCCGGCCGAATATACGGCTTCCAGGTTCAGGTATAAATAGGGGTGGCTGTGGCCGTAGATCAGATCATCCCGACCGAACTTTTTCTGCAGGGCCTCTGTCAGGGGGCCTTCAGTCTTGAACCAGTCAAAGGCAAAGCGCCCGGTGGAGAGCCCCAGGGCGCCCATGTATTCCGGTGCCTCGGGCGCCCCGTGGTCGGCGCTGAGCACGATCAGGGTATGGTTCAGCCCGACTTTTTCATCAACGAACTGAAATAGCTCCGCCAGGGTCCGGTCCAGGCGCAGGATATTGTCTTCGGTCTCCAGGCTCGATGGTCCGAACAGGTGCCCGACGTAGTCGGTGGAAGAAAAACTGATCTGGAGGTAGTCCGTAGCTCCGGTATCGTTATGGCCCAGTTTTTCGTTTTTCATCAGGGCCTTGGCGAAATCGAGCGTGAGCATGTCTCCGATGGGTGTCAGGGTCAGCAGCAGGTAGAAGTATTTTGTATCGCCGCCTAACGGATGGGGAAACGTGCGGCCCAGGGGTTTGAGATCGGCTTCGTAAGGTCGGTCGTCCATCCGGCCGTGAACGTACGTGGAGCGATCGTTGAGCAATTCCCAGGATTTACCCTTGAACGCATCAGCCGGCTTGGCGATGTTCCACTGCTTCACCCACGCCGGATAGTCATCGTAGTAGTAAGTGCTGGTGACAAATTCGCCGCTGCTTTTGGAAAACCAGAAGGCCTTGCCGGCGTGGCCGCCCGGCAGAATTGCGCCCCGGTCCTTAACCGAGACACTAAACGCACGGGATCGGCCGCCATTGTGAACCACCAATTCATCGGAAATGGTGGAGGCAAGCAGGTTTCGGGGTGAGACCCCCTCATGAGCTTTAGGCTCTCTGCCGATGATATGGTGGCGTTTATCCTCGGTGTTGTAAACGAACGCACCGGTTTTTTGATCAATCCAATCATTGGCCACAATGCCGTGCCGAGAGGGATCTGCGCCGGTCACCAGAGTCGCATGCCCCACCGCGGTTTCGGTGTTGGCGTGCCGGTAGTGGGCATTGACATACCACGTACCTTTTTCCATCAGGTAACGGAATCCGCCTTCTCCTAAGCGGTCGCGAAAGCGGCCCGGCAGATCGCCTCGCAGCTGATCAACTGTGATCTGAAGGACAAGCCGGATGGGTCGATCTGCGCCGTGGGCCTCTGGCGTGAGAATGAACGCCAACAACGCGGCCGCCAACAGGGCGAAAATGATTGTACCAATGTAATTGATTTGTTTCATATCTTCTACAATTCCTCCGGTTTTTCGGGTGAATAGCTCGTGCCCCCTTAATGCTTAAACGATTCCGACACGACCGCCCAGCGGCTGTTAGCCACCATCGGTCCTGGCAGGCTCTTCCTGCTCAAAAGGCTTCTGTTCCGGTGTTAGATCCTTTGATCCGGTTCCGGGCATCATCTCGAAACCAAGGTCGAAGTGCACCAGCATTGTCTTTAGCTGCTCGTATACATCGTGGTTTCCCGTAAGCTTGGCCTTACCTGAAGCGATCTGCTCATCAAAGCTGGCCGCACCCCTCATTGTCATCACAAGATCCTCACGATTGATTGTAATGGTCAGATCGGCGTCATAGGCCTGGAAACCCTTGATGTTTGTCAACGTGCCGTTGCTCAGCTCCACTACGAACTTTTCTTTGTTGTCCGGTGTGACCAGGTTGATCTTAAACTGCTTGCCTTCGGCCTTTTCACTGTCCAGACGGATACCCAAAAAGTCCAGCCACAGCTCGGTGGTCATCGCCCGGATCATATCCGGGCCGACGGTCTTGGGAGAAGCACCTTCAGGAATTCCGGACCTGAGTTCTAAAGCGGCTGCAAGAAAACTGTTTCTTACGCTGGGGCTCTCTTGCTGGTAACCGATCTGCTCGAATACATCGGCCAAAAGGTCTTTGGCCTCCTGATTTTGTGGCTCTGCATATACCAATTTGTTTAAAATCTCTTGGGCATGGCGGTATTGCCCCTGATCGTATAGTGACCGTCCTTTGGCGATGATCTTGCTCGCGCCGCCCATCATTTCCACGTAAAGCGGGGCCGAGTCTTCCGGCGACAACGGGATCAGAGTGGTGGGATTGCCGTCCCAGTATCCCAGATAGCGGTTGATCACAGCGCGACTGTTATGTTCCACCGAGCCGTGGTAGCTGCGCGCCGCCCACTGCTGCTGAAGGCTATTTGGCACTTCGTACACATTATGTACCTGGTTGATCGTCACACCCTGGTTGGCCAGGTGCAGTACGCCGTTGTTTAGATGCGCATAAGTGTCCCGCTGGGCCCGCATCACCTCCTGAATGCGGTCGTTGCCCCAGCGCGGCCAGCTGTGAGAGGCGAACATGACCTCGGCCTCCTGGCCAAATTTGTAAAGCGCCACGTTGATTTGCTTGGACCACTCCAGGGCATCGCGCACAAGCGCCCCGCGCAGGGTGTAGATGTTGTGGATCGTGGCGACGATGTTCTCGGCCGCCCAAAAAGCCTTAAATTGCGGAAAGTAGGTATTCATTTCCGCCGGCGCTTCTGTGCCGGGCGTGTTCTGGAAAATCATGAGAACCCCATCGACGATCAGCTCCTCGAAATTCTTTTCGATGATGACCGTGGGTGGAATCAGGCCGAGATTGCCTGCTGCCACATTCTTGCCGATAGACTGATCGACATGTCCGAAGGGACTGCGCGGCAGCAATACGCCGTATTGGAAAAACAATCGCCGGCTCATCGCATTGCCGGCATAAACGTTCTCTGATACGGCATGATCCATAAAACCAACCGGAGCGATGATCTTGACCTTGCCCCTGCGGACGTCGGCTTCGTCGACCACCCCGCGCACACCACCAAAGTGATCGGCATGGGAGTGGGAGTAGACCACCGCCACCACCGGACGCTCACCGAGCTTCTCGTTGATGAAGTCGAGCGCCGCTTTGGCAGTCTCTTTGGCGGTTAGCGGATCGAAGACAATCCAGCCGGTCTTGCCTCTAATAAAGCTGATGTTGGCCAAATCGTATCCACGCACCTGATAAATGCCAGGTATCACCTCGTAAAGTCCATAGTTCATGTTCAGAATCGCCTGCCGCTGCAGCGATGGATGGATACTGTCAAAATCCTTGCCCTGCAGCAGCCACTCATAGCTGCCCATGTCCCAGGCGACATGACCTGCTTCAGCCTTGATCTGCTTGTAATTGGGAGCTGCAATAAAACCTTTTTTTTGCTCCTCGAAATCCCTTTTATCGTCGAAAGGCAGGGATTGCCTCCACTTGTTTTGCGATTCTACGGTAAATTTGGACGGCATCTTTCCCTTGGGGTGAAAGTGTTTTTCCTGGCCGGCAGCAGTCCCGCTCACGAAAACGACCAAAGCAATTGTGGCTAGAAAAAGTCTAAAGAGTTTCATTCGTATTTTCTCCTTTCAAAGAGACCGGAAAAAATTTTTATGCCCCTTTAGACGGATCAACCGAATCGGTCTGCAGGGGGTGCATGTATATGTCTCGCTGTGGAAACGGGATATGAATATCCATTTTTTTGAATTCTTCGAATATGGCGCTGTTTAACTCATGGATCACACGTCCGCGGTCGGCTGGCGTTTTGGCCCAGCAAAGAAGCTCAAATTCAAGACTTGAATCCCCAAACGTGCGGAACCGCACCCGGGCCTCATGGTCGTGGGAGATCCTTTGATTTGAATCTGCCACCTTGAGCAAAGCGGCTTCCACCTGTTTCAGATTTGAGTCATAGGCCACACCCACTTTTATTCGAACCCGGTAGCGAGGTTCCGGGGCGCTTTCGTTAATAATTTTGGTGTTGGCTACAATGGAATTCGGGATGGAAATTTGTTCGTCATCACGGGTGCGAATCAATGTGCTGCGCACCCCGATATCGACGACCTCGCCTCGCTCACCGGATTCTAAAATGATATAATCCCCGGTGGTAAAAGGTTTGTCCAAAAAAATGTTGATACCGCCAAAAAAATTGGCCAGGGTATCTCTGGCGGCCAGCGCCAGCGCCAGGCCCACAATTCCGGCCGAAGCGAGAAGAGGCGATATATCTATTTTCCAGACAAACAAAAGCAATGCCGCGGCAGCCAGTAGCACCAGCACCCGGCCCACATTTTCAAACATATGGATAATTTGCTGACCCTGCCTGCGCTTTACCCACCATAGGTGACAGATGCTTTTCATCAGCCGGCCAAGACCAACCGCACCTACCAAGATCAGCAACGTTTTTAAGAAAGCGTTTACAATGAAATTAATTCGCTGATCGAAATTCAGCCACATGACTGACATGAGCGCACCGATTAAAAGTAAAATGATCCAGGCCGGTCGGTGAATACTGCCAATCACTGTATGGTCGATTTCGACATTCGACTTTTTACTGATATAGTTGATGATTCGGTGAATAAAGAAGTCAACGAGTACAGCCAGGATCACAAACAGGGCCATGATGACCAGGGCGCCGAGAATGCGCTGTTCCATCATAATGCCGGTGATCCTGGAAAAATAATCGAAGAATTGTTCGATGACGCGTGTCATTAATTCGTTTTATAGTATTAATTCGAGTGTTAGAGTGATCGCATCGGTTTATTTAGCAGACGCAGCAACAAGTGCTGTTGCTATATCACGGCTGAGCTGTTCAATCGTCTGGCTCATTGCCGCGACCCGAGCAACCATATCGTCACCTTGCCGGGATGCGGAATATCGGGTCTTCATGTACTTAACCGGCGTATCGCTTGCATTGTGAATCATCCAGGACGTGCTGAGCACAATTTCGCCATCGGGGCTTTCGCCAAATGTGATAACGCGCACCCAAACAGTGTAGTCGAAATTAGGCGCCACATCCCACGGATAGGCATGGACCTGGTCACTCGGAATAAGTTCTGACAGGTTTTCAGCCAGCACATTGGTAATGTTTTCGTTCAGTGGCTCCGCCCAGCGATCAAATTCGGCTAAATTCACTCGATTCCGTTGATCGTACGTCACAATCTCCTTGCGGTCGAGATGGGCGGGAAGCTTCACCTGTCCGACGGCGATGATTAAATCTTTATTCGTTTGCATGCCGGCCGATTTACTCGTTGGCTCGATAATGTAAAAGCGCGGTGCCGGCGAAGTCGAGCAAGCGGTCAGCGTACCAATCAATAGCGTGATGACAGCAATAGTTATTGGTTTAGGCTTATTCATCATATCTATTTCCCTCTAATTAACGATTCCGGCTGCCTTTCCAAGGCTTCGGCGAGATCACTGACGGCTCGAGCAGCACTCTTAATTTGACGAAGTGTGGCGATCAGTTCAACAGTCAACGGATCTTTCTCGCTCAAACGTTTCCGCACCAGTTGCGAGGTTTTCTCGAATTCGGTCAGTGTCGAACCTATGCGTTTTTCTAAAATTTGCGCCGTTTTCTCAAATTCGATCAGGGTCGAATTTAACTGAACCAATGTCTCATCGTTGACGGTCGACGTCAGCGTTTGCATGGATTTACGCGCAGATTCGAAAGTGCGACTCGCTTCGCGCACGGTGTTAGAAACATCACTTTTCATGAATTGCCTCAAATCGACGACAAACGTATCGGCGTCTGTGAGGAGTGTAGGCAGTGCAGCCAGTGATTCATCTAAATGCGGATTTCTCAAAAGGTCTTCAGCAGCCGCAAGGGTGCTTGCCATACGCGCAACAACTTCTTCGATCGGCAATTCGCTAAACTTTGTGATGACCTCGTCGAGCCCTGAATCTAACGTAGGGAGTTCAGGATATGCATCAATTCCGCTGCCCAGATATCGCTCCGGTTTATCGGGGTGAAAGTCCAATGCCACGTACAACTGGCCCGTCAGAATGCTGGCCGACTTGAGACTGGCGCGCATACCGCTTTTAAGCAGCAAGGGAAGAAGCGTGTATTCACCCTCCTCGACGCGGGCGTTCTCCATTGTTTCGGGGCGAAACTCAAGCGTCAGGCGTGGAATCATGTTGCCCGTTTCGGGATCATAAATGCCATCGATTCGAAGCACTTCCCCGACAGGGATGCCGCGAAAACGAATCGGTGCGCCGACATTCAAACCATTAACCGACTGCCGAAAGTACGCTACAAAAATACGTTTGGGCGTGAAAAGATCCTGGCTTGAAAACAACACCAGTGCGGCGGCGACCAGTGCAAAACCGCCGATCACGAATATACCAATAATTTTCGGATTGGCTTCCTTCATAACGCTGCTCCTTTAGGTGAATCAACACTGACGCTGCGTGTCAAAAACTCCCCCACCTTTTCGGATGGCGGGCTATCGCGCAGCGCTCTCGGATTGCCGAGGGCCGTCTGCGTCCGGGCTTCTGCATCCACGAAAACGGCGTTGTCGGCAATAGCGAAAATGCTGGCGAGTTCGTGGGTGACGACGACAATAGTCGTGCCGAGGCTGTCCCGAAGTTCGAGTATCAGCTCATCGAGTCGCCTTGAACTGATGGGATCGAGACCAGCCGACGGCTCGTCGAAAAACAGAATGGCCGGATCCAGCGCCAGCGCTCTGGCGAGACCCGCACGCTTGCGCATACCGCCACTGATTTCAGAGGGATAATAGTCTTCAAACCCGGCAAGTCCGACCAGCGATAATTTGAATGACGCCAACTCGGCCACCTCCTTGGCCGTGTAGTCCGTATGCTCCTTTAATGGCAGCGTTACATTTTGCGCCAGGGTCATGGAACTCCAAAGGGCACCGCTTTGATAGAGAACGCCAAACCGCTGCGAGAAGCGACGCCGCTTGTCTTGCGACAACCCCCAAAAACTGATATCCCCATAGCGAATTTCGCCTCTGGCCGGCCGTTGCAGTCCGATCATGTGCCGCAATAGCGTGCTTTTGCCACTGCCACTATCGCCCATGATGATAAATATTTCGCCGCTATGAATTTGGAAGTTCAAATCGCGTTGGATCACGAATTCTCCGTAGGCCATTTCAAGATGATCGACAGCGATGGCAATTGTCTCGGTCGTCATACAATCAAATCCCCAAAATGTTCGTGAATACGGCGAAGACTGCCGTCATAACAATAATCGAAATAATTCCACTGACGACTGCATTGGTTGACGCGTTACCAACGGCTGATGCGCTGCGTCCGCTCTGCATGCCATGCATACAGCCGGTGATCGCAACGAGAACGCCGAAAACAGCACCCTTGACAACCCCAAGTGCGATGTCGCCCATGCCAATAGCCTTGCGTGTTTGTTCGATGTATTCCGTAGTGCTCAAATCCAAGATACCAACACCGACCAGGTAGCCTCCAAAAATCCCCAGCGCGTCAGCGTATAAAACAAGCAGCGGAAACATCAATGACAGCGCCAACATTCGTGGTAGTACCAGGAAATCCATTGGAGAAAAGCCGCATGTTTCCAATGCATCGATTTCTTCATTCACCTGCATGGTACCGAGTTGTGCGGCATAGGCAGCCCC
>JBDNAO010000476.1:0-7833 GCA_039768375.1 Desulfobacterales bacterium
CCAAACCGGCAGCCGCGCCTGCCGCCGATTCGATCCGAACGATTGACCTCGTCAACCGCAGTCTTCCGCGGCGCTACAGAGCCGAGAAGCGGTTTCGCTTTTACGGCATGGGGGCCATCGTGCTCAGCCTGCTCTTCTTGTCCTTCCTTTTCATCAGCATCGCGGGAAAGGGGTATCCGGCCTTCCAGAAGACATTTATCGAATTGAACATTTTTTTCGAGCCCGCCGTGCTGCGGCAGGACGCATTGGCCACGGCCGATT
This sequence comes from Desulfobacterales bacterium, assembly GCA_039768375.1. Lineage (GTDB taxonomy): Bacteria > Desulfobacterota > Desulfobacteria > Desulfobacterales > SG8-13 > JARFQH01. The sequence continues at coordinate 262 of JBDNAO010000476.1, forward strand.
ACGGCAAACTGGTCAAAGCCTCCCTGAGCCAAATGTTCCCCGATGTGACAGGCCGTCGCGATAAACGGGACCTCTATGGACTGGTCAGCTCCGGGGCGGCATTCAAGCTGCGGAATATGGTCCTCAAAGACCCGGATGTCATCGGTCAGACCCTGCCGGTCTGGTTAACGGCAAACGACGACGTCGACATGCTGATCAAGGGCCGCTTCGACCGCACCGCTTCCGAGGGCGAGCGCCGCATTAACGACAACCAGATTGCCTGGATCGAGCACCTCGAAAAGGACAACCGGATCGAAAAGCGGTTCAACCGGACATTTTTCACCGCCGGCGACTCGCGCGAACCCGAACTCGCCGGGATCTGGGGCGCGACGGTCGGCTCCTTTCTCACGCTGATCATTACACTGGTTCTGTCGTTTCCGATCGGCGTGGCGTCGGCCATCTACCTGGAAGAGTTCGCACCCAAAAACCGCTGGACCGATTTGATCGAGGTCAACATCAACAACCTGGCAGCTGTACCCTCGATTGTCTTCGGGCTTCTGGGACTGGCGGTCTTTCTCAATTTCTTCGGGCTGCCCCGTTCGGCGCCGCTGGTCGGCGGACTGGTGTTGACCCTTATGACGCTGCCGACCATCATCATCGCCAGCCGGGCGTCGCTCCAGTCCGTGCCGCCGTCGATCCGGGAAGCCGCTCTGGGTGTCGGCGCCTCGAAGATGCAGATGGTGGCCCATCACGTCCTGCCGCTGGCCCTGCCGGGTATGCTGACCGGGACCATCATCGGTATGGCCAGGGCCCTGGGCGAATCCGCACCACTGCTCATGATCGGCATGGTGGCCTTCATCATCGAGACAAAAAAGGAGGAAGACATGATCAAGAAAACTGTTCTGCTCGCCGCTTCACTCATAATCGTCGCAGCCCTGTTCAGCGGTGCAGCCACCGCCCAGTCCGCCAGGGATTACATCAGCATCGTCGGCTCCTCCACTGTTTATCCCTTTGCAACGGTGGTGGCCGAACAGTTCGGCAAAACCACGAAATTCAAGACGCCCAAGATCGAATCGACCGGTTCGGGCGGTGGTTTCAAACTCTTCTGCGCCGGCGTCGGCACCAAAAATCCGGATATCACCAACGCCTCGCGGGCCATGAAAAAAAGCGAATTCGACACCTGCCAATCCAAGGGAGTCAAAGATATCATCGAGGGCAAGATCGGTTACGACGGCATCGTGATGGCCAACTCCAAAAAGGCGCCGGCTTTGAAGCTGACGCGCAAAGACATCTTCCTGGCCCTGGCCAGGGATGTCCCGGACCCTAAAGGCGGCGAGAAGGCCGTCGCGAATCCCTACAGAACCTGGAAAGACGTGAATCCCGGCCTGCCGAACGTCAAGATCGAGGTGCTGGGACCGCCCCCCACCTCCGGAACGCGGGATGCCTTCGTCGAACTGGTCATGGAGCCGGGGGCCGAAGAATTCGGCTGGATCAAAGCCTTGGCCAAAAGCGACAAGAAAAAATTTCAGGCCATTTCTCAGACGGTCCGCGAAGACGGCGCCTACGTCGAGGCCGGTGAAAACGACAACCTGATCGTGCAGAAACTCGAAGCCAATCCCGCTGCACTGGGAATCTTCGGGTTCAGCTTCCTGGACCAGAACACGGATAAAATCCAGGGCTCTTATGTCGACGGCGAGCAGCCGACCTTTGAGAACATCGCCGATGGTAAATACCCGGTCTCCCGTCCGCTCTTCTTCTACGTCAAAAAGGCACACGTGGACGTCATCCCGGGTATGAAAGAATACCTGGTTGAATTCACCAGTGAGAAAGCCTGGGGAAAAGACGGATACCTGGCTGAAAAAGGGCTGATTCCGATGCCCACGGCCGAGCGCAAAAAATACCAGGAAGCCTTAAAGACGATGAAACCCCTCTCAATGTAGTCAGCGGCGATCGTGCAGGCCGGGCTCCTCCCCCCGGCCTGCACAACCCCCCGAACCGCCGCCGACTGATTTGGAGGCGGCGATTAGACCATTTGACAGAGCGCTCACAAATAGATAAATACGGCACCGGTATTCCGGGCCTGTCGATTCAGGAACAGCGGTATGAAAGTCCTCACGCCCATCAAGGGCACAAGGCCGTCTCCAACTTTAAACAGGGAACCGGCAAAACAAAAAAGAGAAGTCGACATCGAAATGACCAACAAGCCGCAACCCGGTCAAAAACTGGTCAGCCGCGAGAACCGCAAGACCGTGGGAGACAACATGGTCGAGAATCCGCGCATGACCTGCCGCGAGGTCAATGTCTTCTACGGCGACAAGCAAGCCATCAAAAATGTCTCGCTCGACATCGGACGCAACGAGGTTATCGCCATGATCGGTCCGTCGGGCTGCGGCAAATCGACCTTCATCCGCTGTTTGAACCGCATGAACGACACCATCGACAGCTGCCGGGTCACCGGGGAGATCAAACTGGATGGGGTCGACATCTACGACAGGAACATCGACGTCGTACCCCTGAGGGCTCAGGTCGGGATGGTGTTTCAAAAACCGAATCCCTTCCCCAAGTCGGTTTACGACAACGTGGCCTATGGACCGAAGATTCACGGCTTGGCGCCGAACAAGAACATTCTGGATGAAATCGTTGAAAACTCCCTCAAGAAGGCCGGCCTCTGGGAAGAAGTCAAGGACCGCTTGGACCAGCCGGGCACCGGTCTGTCGGGCGGCCAGCAACAGCGATTGTGCATCGCGCGGACCATCGCGGTAAGTCCCGAAGTCATCCTGATGGACGAACCCTGCTCGGCCCTCGACCCGATCGCCACTTCGGTGATCGAAGACCTGATCAACGAGCTGCGAAAGCAATACTCCATCGCCATCGTCACCCATTCCATGCAGCAGGCCGCACGGGTCTCCCAGCGCACCGCCTATTTCCACCTCGGCGATCTCATCGAGGTCGGCCCCACCAAACGGATTTTCACCAATCCCCGCCACCAGTTGACCCAGGATTACATCACCGGCCGCTTCGGTTGATACCGATCGACGAATGTCAGTTATTCAATGTCGTAATTAGGATTTGAATGAGTTCGTCTTCCCTGTGCGAATGGCATCGACAACCAGTTTTCCAGTCAGTTTAATTTTCTCCAACCTGTTTTTCTTTTTGTTCATTATGATTTCATAAAGATCTTCCCGTGTTCGCGGTGGCCTCACTTCGGTAGGCTTTTTCGATAGAGTTATGGCGTCGGTCGGGCAAGTGGTGACGCAGACACCGCACCCAAGACACCTTTCCGGAGCAACGAGCGCATATTGTTTTTCTTCAGAAACGGCTACCGCACCGACTTGGCACCTGTTCTCACAAGCACCGCAGACTTCGCATTTGTTTGCATCCACTTTTGCAAGAAAGTTTGAGGCCCAAAAGTCCAATGGCCTGGGGAGATTTTTGTGAACCGCCAGCATCCCGCAGCAACATCCGCAGCATGAACAGATGAAATCGACTTTCTCGGTATTTGACGGCTGCAGAACCAATCCTTGTTTCTGGTTCTCCTTCAATATCGCCAGTGCCTCATCTCTGGCAATCTCTCTACCATTGCTGCTTTGCAAAACCATACCGGCCACGCTGCCGATGGCAAGACAGGTTTCTTTGCGCTCCGTTACCTTGCAGGAGTGTCCCTCTATCTCTTTAATCTTGCGGCAAATGCATTCAATGATGACAAAGGGCTCTTCAGCCTCTTGCAACAGCGATGTCACCTCATCAAACGTACTGACATGATGCTGGGGATGAATGCTTTTGGAGACCGGAATGGTGCGCATCTGCGGAAGTTCTGTACTTAAAAATTCGATGCCGAACTTTTTATTCGAGGTGTATTCATTAAAATCCTTTATGAATTCAGGGGTCAGCCGTCCAATTTGTAATTCGTACATGCCGACCACAAGAGGCGCACAACAATAGTGCGTTAGGCCGTTTTTTATTTTTGATTCAATGCCTCCCTTTCTTTGAATCCGATCAAGAAGCACTTCCAATTCCGCAGGGGTTTCAAGCAGTTGCCCAACCCTCCCGAAAATCGTTTGGAGCGGCTCCGGTTTATAGCTCAAATAAGAGACGATTTCAGCCTCTTGAGGCGTAAAGATGTGTTTCAGAATTTTTATTTCAACTCCTGACCGGGTGGCCGGGAAACCGACGGCCTGATCGTCCAGGTGTTTTTGTAATCTGACATAAATTTGATCATCAGGGTCCACACGATGCCTCCTTTCCAAAAACGACGGATAAAAAAAGACTGAGATCTTATTAATGCATTTAACTCTGTATCAAATCAAAAGGTGCTTCATCAAGAAGGATTCAACCGTCGTTGACTATTCAAACTACTTTAATATGAAGGTGCCATCGGCTGCTACAGTTCAAACAAAAATTTGGCGAATGAAAAATACAGAAAGATGCTCATAATATCGATGGCGGTGGTTACAAAAGGTCCGGTGGCAACCGCCGGATCGATGCGAAAACGCGCAAACATCATCGGCAGCATAGAACCCACAAAGGTTGCCAGCAGCATCGTAAAAACCACTGAGGCACCTACCACCACAGCGAGTCTCCACATCTGATACCCCACATGCGCCACGATTCCCAGAAAAAGGCCGTAAACAGTGCCCAAAATTCCACCGACGGCAATTTCTTTCAGAATCACCCTTCCCATGTTCCGCAACTGAATGCGATCGGTGGCCAGCCCGCGGACGACAATCGTGGAAGACTGGGTTCCCACATTGCCGCCCATGCCCATGATCACGGGGATAAATGCCGCCAGAAACACCAGTTGTTCCAAGGTTGTTCTGAAATGTCCGATGATAATCGTTGCCAGCACACCGCCCATGCAGCTGGCGAAAAGCCATGGAAGGCGAATTTTAGTGCTTTTAAGGATGGACTTCGTTTCAACGAAACTATCTCCGGCACCGGCCATTTTCAGGATGTCTTCGGTGGCCTCATCTCTGATAATGTCGATGACGTCATCAACTGTAACAATGCCCAGAAGTTTGCGATCATGGTCGATGACCGGAACCGCCAGCAGGTCGTAACGGGCGACGATCCGTGCCACCTCTTCCTGGTCACTGTCAACGTACACAAAGTGGATGTCGGTCGTCATGAAACCGCTCAGGGGAGTTTCGGGAGCGACCGTCACCAGTTCTCTCAGGGAACAGACTCCGACCAGTTTGTCCCGGCTGTCTACGACATATAGATAAAACGTCATCTCGACATTTTGATGCTCTTTCTGGATGTAGCTGATGGCGACTCTGGCCGTTGTTTCCTCGGGCAACGCAATAAATTCCGGCACCATGATGCCGCCGGCAGACTGGTCGTCATACTGGAGGAGTTCCCCGACTTCCTCGGAACTTTCCGCATTCATACCTTCCAGAATTCGCTGCCCGATCTCCTCCGGCAGACGTCCGACGAGATCGGCCACGTCGTCAGGAGGTATCTGTTCCAAGATCGATATGAACACATCCTTATCCGTTGATTCGAGAATGGCCTGCAGATCGTCCGTGTCTATTTTCGTAATCAGCAGACCCTGCTTCTCACGGTCATCGATGAGATTAAACAGGGTTGCCTGTTGAGCGTGGCTGAGTGAATGAAACGCACGGGCCAGGTCCGCTGGATGAGTTTTATTGACAATCTTGCGCAGGCTCGCCGTGGCATTCCGGTTCAGCAATCGCCGTAGGGTATCTACCACTCTCGTTTTTGTTTCTGCAGTCATTCAAGTAGTCCAATCCGCCACAAAAGGTTAAATTCCGTTTTCAATAATTGCCATGCCGGATAATCTCGCCCTCGATCATGTAGATGACCTCTTCGGCAATATTGGTAGCATGGTCTGCGAGGCGCTCCAGGTGGCGGGAGATCAGCAGCAGGTTTATCATGTAGCCTATTTTGTCGGTATTTTCTTTCATGGCGCTCTTGATGCGGTCGTAGGCATCTCTCTGAATCTGGTCCACCTCGTCATCCAGCGTGACCACCTTGAAAGCCAGGTCCTCATCCAGATTGACCAGAGCATCCAGGCTCATCCGTAACATGGTTTCGGCCTTTTCGGCCATGAGGGTGTAGTCGAAGTCGAAATTCACGTCGCGGCGCTTGGCCAGCACCGCGACTCGCTGCGCAATGTTCACCGCCTGGTCGCCAATGCGCTCCAGGTCGTTGTTGATCTTTATCACAGCGATGAGGAACCGCAGGTCTACGGCCACGGGCTGGTGCAGGGCCAGGACCTTAAGGCACGCCTCCTCGACCTCCACCTCCATCTCGTCGATCTCATAATCGGTCTTTATGACACGCTGCGCGGCCTCTGCATCTTTGTTTTCCACGGCCGCGACCGCCAGCCGAACCCGTTCCTCCGCCATAGCCCCAAGGGAGAGGATCATTTTTTTTATGTTTTCGAGTTCACGAATGAATATTTTCGCCATCTGTGCTCCCTCGCTTTCCATAAACTTGTGCCAAAAAGAAAACCCAACCATCTGATGGCCGGATCAGATGAAACCATCCATAGGGTCACCATAAAACAGATTGATACTGTTATACAAATGTTAAAATCCGGTTAGGGCACGGTTAGTGTTTTGTTTCGCAGGGGCGGATCAGAAACGAAGACCGCCGCCGTCGCATGGGGCAGTCGGCGCGCCTGTTCGCGGAATCATTGGCAACGGTTTGGTCGGCCTTCGCGGACCCAGACGGTACAAACCCATCACAGGAGTTCACCTCACCTGTCCGCTTGGCCGGAGGAATGTGATTTTTCCGTGCAATCGACGGCAGCCCCTGCCGGAGGTGCCAGAGTCCGGGTACCCTCACTATCATGCCCTTACCTGCATGCGGCCCGTCTTACCGCTCACTCTGGCGAACCCCAACAGATACATTTTATAGTGTATTTTTTCGTACCGTATGCTATATATGGTGGCAGAATGGGTTGGTCGGGCTAAGATGCCCGCCCCCAACAACGGTTCTTTAACAATTTCGTTTCAAGAAAGGTGGCTACATGCAAAACGCCAAGCACTATGTTGTGGACACGAATGTCTTGCTGGAAGACCCCAATGCACTGTTCAAGCTGCGAAACGGAAACGAAAATACCATTTACATCCCTTACCACGTCCTTCTGGAGCTCAATAAGTTCAAAAAAGATCCCCGTTTGGGCCACATCGCCAACAAAGCGATTCACCACATCTCAGAATTTCCCGAGCACTTTAAACTACTGAAGACCGACCATGTCGCCGATTCCTTCTCAAACCAGGTAGACAATCACATCCTGGAAGAAATCCGCACCAGCGGCCTGATAGAACCGATCCTGGTGACCAACGACAGGGTGTTTCAACTCCAGGCCGGGATTTACGGCATCCGCAGTGAAAACTACAAGGAATCGGTACCCTCCAAGTCCGAAGCCGAGCGCTACACAGGATTCACAACCGATCCGGATGACGCCATCCCCAACAGTTTCAAGTGGAACGACACGGGCAAACCCATATTCTGCGGTGCCGCCGAAGAGAAGATCATCGATTATCAGCTCAAAACCTGGAACGTTCTCCCCCGCACCGTGTATCAGAATCTGGCCCTCGAACTGATGAACAACCCCGATATCCC
>JBDNAO010000477.1:0-7597 GCA_039768375.1 Desulfobacterales bacterium
AAAGGGAGGAAAATTTTCTCCCTTTTATAAAGGGGCTGGAGATGATTCTCTTTTTCTAAAGGCCGTCGATCCGCTCTTCGGCAGCGGCACGGGCCCAGCGATCGGCTTCGAGCAATGTCGTCAGGTCCGGCTTTTCAATAACCGCATGCATTTCCATGACCGCTCGAATGACCTGCGGAATGCGCGTGAAAGCAACTCGGCCGTTTAAAAACGCCTGCACCGCCACCTCGTTGGCCGCATTCATGACAGCCGGCAGTGTTCCACCGCTTTCTCCGGCCCGAAAGGCAAGGGACAGGCAGGGAAACTTTTCGAGGTCCGGTTTCTGAAACGTCAGTGCCATGCCATTGGTGAAGTCCGGCACCGGCTGAGCCAGAGGAAGCCGCGCCGGAAAAGAGAGCGCGTAGGCAATGGCGCCTTTCATGTCTGGGACACCCATCTGGGCCATCACCGATCCATCCCGAAAGGCGACCATTGAATGCACGATGCTCTGGGGATGAACGACAACTTCTATCTGGGCCAACGGTACACCGAAGAGCCATTTTGCCTCGATGACCTCCAACCCTTTGTTCATCAAGGTGGCCGAGTCGATGGTAATCTTGGGACCCATTTGCCAGTTAGGATGTCTCAGTGCCGACTCGGGCGTAATACCGGCGAACTCTTCTTTCGGTCGATTGAGGAAAGGGCCGCCGGAAGCGGTCAACAGTATTTTGCTCAGATCTTCGGGACGACTGCCGGCCAGGCACTGAAAAATGGCGCTGTGCTCGCTGTCTACCGGCAAAATGCGGATGTTGCGGGCCGCGGCGTTCTGCATCACGATTTCACCGGCCACCACCAGGGTTTCCTTGTTGGCCAGTGCGACATCTTTGCCGGCGTCTATCGCCGCCAGAGTGGGCAGGACCCCGGCAGCCCCCACTACCGCAGTGACGACCATGTCGACCGACGGCAGTGAAGCCGCCTCACTATAGCCTTCCACGCCGCAAAGCACCCGGGTCCGGCTGCCATTCGGCAGCATTTTTCGGAGTTCACCGGCCAGATGTTGATTGTGAACGACAGCCAATTCTGGTTTGAACAGAGCGATCTGCTCGCAAAGAAGCGGCAGGTTCGATTTTGCCGCCAAAGCCTCGACGGCAAATCGTTCCGGAAAACGGGCAACCACCGCCAGCGTGTTCCGGCCGATCGATCCGGTCGAACCCAGAATGCTCAAACGCTTCATCTGCAAGACGTCATCCGTTCATTTCCCACCGAGTTGAATGCCTGGCGGAAAATCGACTCACAAAATAAATACTTTTAGAAAATAGGCCACCGGGGCAGCAAACAGCAGCGCGTCGATACGATCGAGGATGCCGCCGTGGCCCGGCAGCAGCGCACCGGAATCTTTGACCTTTGACGACCGCTTCAGCATCGACTCGAACAGATCCCCGACCTGTCCGGCTGCCCCGATTAGAAGACTGCACAGCAGGGTCTGCGGCCAGGTCAAGCCCGGCAGAAACAGCATCTTGGCCAGCGCACCGAAGATCAGGTTGGCAGCCAATCCGCCAAGCGACCCTTCGATGGTCTTACCCGGGCTCACGGCCGGGCTCAATTTGTGACGACCGTAAAAAGAACCGACGTAAAGGGCACTGGTGTCACCGGCAAATACGATAAAAAGCAAAAAAAATATCCATCCCATCCCGTCCGAGCCGTTACGGATCAGGACCAGGAAGGATACGAACAGCGGAACGTAGGCAATCCCCAGGGTTTGTTTGGCGAGGGTTTTGAGGGCTTCCGGAAGGGTTCCAAATTGTAGGACGGTCAACAGACCACCGGCCATCAGATTGAAAGCCAGGACCGCAGCCATGAGATCGGGAACCCCCTTGAACGCTGCCCAGAGAAGCCCGGCGGCAGTTAAAAAACCAAGCAGCGGCAGCGCTGCAACGATTTTCTCTTCTTGTTTCAGAACGATGCGAAAATACTCCCACAGCCCCAGCTCGGCTGCAGCCGCCACCAGCAGAAAAAACCACATCTCGCCGCGGTAAATAAAAAAAACGAGGAAGGGCAGTGCGATCAGCCCGGTTATCCAGCGTTTCAAATACATATCCCAAATGTCGTTATATGGATTTTGCAGCCATCTGCGCCAGATCGGTCGCGCAAGGCGGGAAGCTACCCGAATCGCTGCGCGTCTCAGGCTCTCGGCAACCCTTTAGATGAATCCTTAATTTCACCGAGAATTACTGGTTACGTGCCAATTTTTCCGAAGCGCCGATCCCGCTGCTGATATTCTTTTAGTATGCCCAGGAACTCTTCCCGGCTGAAATCCGGCCACAGGGTGGGTGTGACGAAAATTTCCGCGTAGGCAATCTGCCAAAGCAGAAAATTGCTGATGCGCATTTCTCCGCTGGTCCGAATCAGAAGATCCGGATCGGGTATTTTTCCGGTATACAGGTGCTGGGCAACGAGATCTTCCGTGATGTCCCGGGGCTCGATCTCTCCGCTGCGTACTTTTTGCGCCAGTAATTGCACCATGCGGACAATTTCGGAACGGCTGCCATAGCTCAGCGCTAAGTGGAGTGTCATTGCTTTATTAGTCTCGGTCAGGTGCATAACGCGCGCCAAGGCCTCCCGCACACCGGTTGTCAGACGCTCGGCCTCACCGATGGTGTTGAGCCGGATGCCGTTTTCCACCAGCTCGTCCTGCTCGCTTTCCAGGAAATGCTCCAGAAGCTTCATCAGTGCCTGCACTTCGATCTTGGGGCGCTGCCAGTTTTCAGTTGAAAACGCGTAGAGGGTCAAATGGGAAATCCCGATTTCACGGCAAGCCCGAACGATAGCGCGTACCGTTTCAGCCCCTTTTTCATGTCCCTGAACGCGATTCAACAAGCGTTGTTTCGCCCAACGGCCATTGCCGTCCATGATGATCGCCACGTGTGCGGGCATTTTTTCAGGATCGAGGTCTTCGACCAGTGGGCTCGCTGGGCTAGAATTCAAGAATCTCCTTCTCTTTTTCTTTGGTGATCTGGTCGACGAGATTGATGTGGTCATCGGTAATTTTCTGAACCTGATCCTGAGCCTTGAAAGCCTCGTCTTCCGAAATATCGCCTTCCTTCTTGAGGTCTTTGAGCATCTCGTTCGCGTCGCGCCGGATGTTCCTGACGGCCACCTTGTGTTCTTCGCTCACCTTATTGATCACCCTTACCAGTCCTTTGCGCCGTTCCTCGGTCAGCGGCGGAATGGCGATCCGGACAATTTTACCGTCGCTCGAAGGTGTCAGTCCGAGATCGGATTTCAAAATGGCCTTTTCGATCTCTTTGATCCCCGATACATCCCAGGGTTGAATGGTGATCAAGCGGCTTTCCGGCACCGCCAGCGTGGCCATCTGATTGAGAGGTGTGGGCGTACCGTAGTAGTTGACCCGAATGCCGTCCAAAATCGACAGTGACGCCCGACCGGTCCTGACCCTCTTGAATTCTCTTTTCAGGTCGTCGACCGATTTACCCATATTCTCGCGGGTTTCCTGGTAGATGTCTTCGATCATGACGTTACTCCGTGGTTTGAAGAATTTATCTTGAAAATGAGCCCCTATCTATCAAGCAATGATCCGTGTCCCTACCTCTTCACCGCAGATGACCTTTCGAATGTTACCCTTTTTCTTGAGGCTGAAGATTGCCAGTGGAAGGTGATTGTCCATTGCGAGCGAGATGGCCGTCATGTCCATGACCTTCAACTGTTTTTCGATGACTTGCATGTAGGTGATCTGCTTCAGGAATTTGGCCTGATGGTTCAGAACCGGATCCGAGTCGTAAAGGCCGTCCACTTTCGTTGCTTTGAGAAGAATTTCGGCGTGAATCTCCTGGGCCCGCAAAACGGCGGCGGTATCGGTTGTGAAATAAGGATTCCCGGTCCCGGCCCCGAAGATCACCACGCGTCCTTTTTCAAGGTGCCGCAAGGCGCGGCGCAGGATATACGGCTCGGCCACTTCGTGCATGGAAATAGCCGTCTGTGTGCGGGTCTGGATACCGATCTTCTCGAGAGCACCCTGCAACGCCAGGCTGTTGATCACTGTTGCCAGCATCCCCATGCGGTCGGCCGAGGCCCGATCCATACCGAAGGAGCTGGCCGCAACTCCACGAAAAATATTGCCGCCCCCCACCACGATGGCGATCTGGATACCGAGATCAAATGCCGACTGAATTTCTTCCGCCACGTATTTGATAATCTTGGGATCGATGCCGAAGCTCTGATCGCCCATCAGGGCTTCTCCGCTCAGTTTCAGCAGAACTCTTTTGTAGCAGGGTAGCGGCATGTCGGGATACCTCGGTTTTTGAGCGGGTGCAGTGCAACGTGTCGCCGGGAATCACTTTATCTTAACGCGCGGGGCGTAACACCGAATCGATGGCCGGTACGCCGAAGCGCAGTCGAAGGAAAAAGGCCCCTGGATGTCCCGATCAGGCTTCGCCGACCTGAAAGCGTGTGAAGCGTTTGACCGTGATGTTTTCACCGATCTTTGCAATCAGCTCGTTCAAAAGATCGGCTACCGTCATGTCCGGATTGCGCACATACGGCTGGTCCATCAGACAATTTTCTTTGATGAACTTCTGTAATTTTCCCTGGGCAATCTTCTCGAGGATGTTCTCCGGCTTGCCGGTCTCCTTGGCCTGGGCCATGTAAATTTCCAACTCTTTGTCGATGATCTCCTGCGGAATTTCTTCGGGACGGATACCGAGCGGATTGGTTGCAGCGATGTGCATGGCGATGTTACGGGCAAAGTCTTGGAAATCCTCGTTCTTGGCGACAAAGTCGGTTTCGCAGCCCACTTCGACCATCACCCCCAATTTGCCGCCCATGTGTATGTAAGATTGGATGGTCCCTTCCGACAACGCACGGCCGGCTCTTTTGGCGGCCGTCGCCAAACCTTTTTTGCGCAGGTATTCGACGGCCTTTTCCATGTCAGCCGTGTTTTCGGCGAGTGCATTCTTGCAGTCCATTATTCCGGCCCCGGTTTTTTCCCGGAGTTGTTTAACGAGTTCCGCACTGATCGTGGCCATTTCTTATTCTCCTGTATCTTCTGCTTGAATCGTTTCGGCTGTATCGGCATTTTCGGCTAGCTCTTCGACCTGCGGGGTCGTTCTTCGGATGATTTCAACCACCGGGCCTTCGGTGCCGTCGGAAATAACCTTTCTTTCACCCGGCTTGAGGTCCGCACTGGCGGCTGTCATCTCGGGAACTTCTTCCTCGGCCTTGTCGACTTCTGCACGCCTCTTTTCCGCGAGGCGTTCCCGACCTTCGACACAGGCATCGGCAATCCGGGAAGTAATCAACCGGATGGCGCGGATGGCGTCATCGTTTCCCGGAATGGCATAATCAATGAGGTCCGGATCGCAATTGGTATCCAATATGGCAACGATCGGTATGCTCAGCCGCTGAGCTTCCCTAACGGCGATGGCTTCGTTTTTCGGATCCACGACGAAAAGCGCCCCAGGAATCTGTTTCATGTTGCGAATGCCGCCAAGATTGGCGTCAAGTTTAACGCGTTCCTTTTCGAGCTTCAGTCGTTCTTTTTTGGGAAAAAGATTGATGGAGCCGTCGTTCATAATTTCGTTCAAGTAGTTGAGGCGGTCGATACTTTTCTTGATCGTCTGAAAGTTCGTCAACATTCCTCCCAACCACCGGTTATGGACGTAAAACATCTCGCAGCGGTTGGACTCTTCATAGATCGACTCGCGGGCCTGTTTTTTGGTCCCGACGAAAAGTACCGATTTGCCGGCGGCCGTCGTATCGATGATAAAATCGTAGGCCGTCTTGAACATGCGGACGGTTTTTTGCAGATCGACGATGTAGATGCCGTTGCGGGCGCCGAAGATGTAAGGTTTCATTTTCGGGTTCCAGCGTTTGGTTTGGTGGCCGAAATGGACACCGGCTTCGAGCAGTTCCTTCATTGTGACGTAAGCCATGGTTTTCTCCTCTTTGGTTGGTTTTTTCCACCGCCTTTTTCTGCCCTCCTTCCCACTTTCGCCATTCGAGAAAGCACCGGGAAAAAAGTCCAAAAGCGTGTGAGGTGGTGTCCGTCGGCAAACAGCGGCCCCAGTGGCGGTAGCGGCCCGGGCTGAGGTCGCAACGCATTGTATCGAACAAAAAATAACGCTTAGGCCAGGACGCACGCCCCACTGCGCTGCGGGGTCGCCAAAAGATGCGATTTGCCAGCCTGATGCGAATGCGGCCGCTTGTAAACGAACACGAAATAAAAAATCTTTCATTTCTAACAAAATGGCCCCTGATGCGCAACAATTTTTTACACAGCCTTCCTGCTAAACAAAACGGCCGCCAGGGTGCCGGAGTGTCACCGCATTGTGCAAGGTTCGGAAGCTTTTTTGCTCACTTTGACGACACGGTTGTAGCCCGCGTAGTCTTTGGTGAAAAGCGGGTCCTCGTATTGTCCTGTGGTCGCCGCGATTTGACGGATAGGGGCCTGCTGGTCGTGTCCGATTTCGAGCAATAGACGTCCGCCGGGACGCAGAAAGCGGTGGGCCTGCAAGATGAGCTGCCGAACGCTCGCCAGCCCGTCGTCGCCCCCATCCAATGCCCGGAGCGGCTCGTATAGGTGAATCTCGGGTTCAAGCACCTTTATTTGACCAGTGGGAATGTAGGGCGGATTGGATACGATCACGTCGAAAATGCCTCTAAACCGCAGCGGTCGGGTCCAGTCACCGCAAAAAAAGTGAATGCGCCCGTCCATTCCGTGACTACGGGCATTTTCGCGCGCCACCTGCAACGACCGCTCGGAAACGTCGGAAGCAACACAGACACTGCGGTGCAGGCTGGATGCCAAGGCCAATATAATGGCCCCGGAACCGGTTCCCAGTTCGAGAATATGCGAAGGCTCGGCGGTGTCTTCCGTCGACAGTTCGGCCAGGACCTGTTCGACCAGGCATTCGGTCTCGGGACGCGGTATCAGCACATCACCGGATACCGTCAGGTTCATCGACCAAAATTCGCGGCACCCTGTTATATAGGCCACCGGTTCACGTCGGACCCGCCGTCGGATCAGTGCCTTGTAACGTTCGAGTTCCGTCTGCATCAGCGGCTGGTCGTAGCGCAGGTAAAGGTCCACCCGCTGGAGGTTCAATACATGCGCCAGAAGAATTTCCGCGCCGGCTCTGGGGCTTTCGATCGCGCGGGATGCGAAGTAGGAAGTGGTCCACTCGAGCAGTTTGATGATCGTCCAGTCATCACCGCTGGAGGCTGCCGAGTTCCGCATTTTGAAGTGCCTGAGACTGGTAGTGGGTTGTCAATTCCTGAACAATTTCCTCGATATCGCCCTGCAGAATGCTCTCGAGCCGGTAAAGTGTGAGGCCGATGCGGTGATCCGTGACCCGGCCTTGGGGGTAGTTGTAAGTCCGGATCCTCTCGCTGCGATCGCCGCTGCCGACCTGGTTTTTACGTTGCTGAGAGCGTTCTTCGTCTTGTTCGCTCGTCATTCGGTCCAGCAGGCGGGCGCGCAGGACCTTCAAGGCCTTGTTCTTGTTCTTCAATTGCGACTTTTCATCCTGGCAGGTCACCACCAGTCCGCTCGGCAGATGGGTGATGCGCACGGCCGAATCGGTGGTGTTGACGCTTTGCCCGC
>JBDNAO010000478.1:0-4845 GCA_039768375.1 Desulfobacterales bacterium
CGACAAGGGCAATGAAAAGCAGGTTCAGGAATACCCGCCGAAGGACGGTCACTCCTTTCCAGAAAGTGTTTATCATCCGACCGATGAATCTAAAAACCGTTCTCATTGTTCCCCTTTCCCTGAAATTGAAATGTCAATTTAACCACTATCTACACGTTAACCACGCAGCCCATGAAAACAAGTTCATGCCGATCGCAGATGGTTGCCATCCGGATTCGCCCAAAAACTATCCGACCAATTTATTACTTACGGTTATAATATAAAAAAATAATGTTACTTTTTGTTGACAAAATTAAAAACAAGTTTAAATTATCCGGAAGGAAACTCTTTGAATTCGACCCGTTTGGTCAACCAAAAACTTACTATAGGCTTTAAGATAACGGTTTTGGCAAGGCCATAGAGAGAAGGCTGTATTGTAATACGCAGACGATCGAAAACGCAGTTCAAAACCTTTATCTTAAAGCCTATAGGATTCTATCCGTATAAGGAGGACTATTCAATGAATAAAATAATTGGAATCGATCTCGGTACCACCAACTCTTGCGTGGCCATAATGGAAGGAACCGAAGCAAAAATCATAACAAATCCGGAAGGCGGACGGACCACGCCGTCTATAGTGGCGATTACGGACGGCGGCGAGCGGTTGGCGGGTCAGATCGCCAAGCGCCAAGCCATCACCAATCCTGAAAATACGGTTTTCGGCGTCAAGCGCTTGATGGGCAGACGATACGAGGCAACGGAAGTCCAAAACGACATCAAAAATCTGCCCTACAAGATCGAAAAGGCCGCCAACGGTGACGTTCAAATCAATCTCAAGGGCAAAGCTTACAGCCCGGCTGAGATTTCATCATATATTTTGGCCGGTATGAAACAGGCGGCCGAGGAATTTTTGGGAGAACCGGTCACCGACGCCGTCATCACGGTTCCGGCCTATTTCAGCGACAGCCAACGCCAGGCTACCAAGGATGCCGGTAAAATCGCCGGTCTCAACGTCCTGAGAATCATCAACGAACCGACGGCGGCTTCACTGGCCTATGGTTTGGACAAGAAAAAAGACGAAAAGATCGCTGTGTTCGATCTGGGTGGCGGCACATTCGACATCTCCATCCTCGAAATAGGGGACGGTGTGTTCGAGGTCAAGGCGACCAATGGCGACACCCATCTCGGCGGTGAAGATTTCGACTTGCACTTGATCGACTACCTTGCCGACGAGTTTAAAAAGGATCAGGGCATCGACTTGAGACAAGATAAAATGGCTCTGCAGCGCCTCAAAGAGGCCGCCGAAAAAACCAAGATGGAGCTGTCGAGTGCCTTCGAAACCGACGTCAATCTGCCGTTCATAACGGCCGATGCCAACGGTCCCAAACACCTGAACCTGAAGATCACCCGCACGAAACTCGAAAACCTGGTCTCGGACCTGCTCGACAAGTTGGAGGGTCCCTGCCGCATGGCGCTCAAGGATGCGGGTTTGGCGGCCACCAACATCGACGAGGTGGTCCTGGTGGGCGGTATGACCCGCATGCCGGCGGTGCAGGAGCGCGTGCAGAGAATTTTCGGTAAAATGCCCAACAAGGGCGTCAATCCGGATGAGGTCGTCGCTTTGGGCGCCGCCATTCAAGGCGCCGTGTTGAAAGGGGACGTCAAAGACATTCTCCTGCTGGATGTAACGCCGTTGTCCCTCGGAATCGAAACCTTGGGTGGTGTCATGACCAAGTTAATCGAAAGGAACACCACGATACCGGCCCGAAAGAGCGAAACCTTCACCACGGCCGAGGACAATCAACCGGCGGTCTCTATCCATGTGCTGCAAGGCGAGCGTGAAATGGCGATCGACAACAAAACGCTGGGCCGCTTCGAGTTGACGGGGATTGCACCCGCGGCCAGGGGCATACCGCAAATCGAGGTCGCCTTCGACATCGACGCCAACGGCATCGTTGAGGTTTCAGCCACCGACAAGGCCACCGGCAAGGCGCAGTCGATCAAGATCACCCATTCTTCCGGTCTCAGCCGCGAAGACATCGACCGGCTGGTCAAAGAAGCCGAACTGCACACTGAAGAAGACCAGCACAAGCGTGATCGGGTGGAGGCCCGCAATACCGCCGACGCCTTGATCCACGCCACCGAAAAGTCACTCGTGGAGTTGGGTGGCAAGACCGGTGCGGACGATCGGTCACGGGTCGAAGAGGCTATCACCAACCTGAAACGGGCCATGGACGGCGCGGATACGGGTGACATCAAGCGGCTGACCGAAGAATTACGCCACGCTTCTCAGCGGCTGGCAGAGGGGGTTTATCAACAATCAACGGCTTCCGGGGCCGGCCAAGACCGCGCACCGGAAGGGAGCCGTTCGCGAGCCAATCCATCGGCCTCAAGCCGAGACGATGAGGTCGTGGAAGCCGAATACGAGGAAGTCAACTGATGCTAGGGGCGGCGGTTGACCATCGCCGCCCTTTTCGGATTGAATTTTCTGTCAATTTGCCGGACACTCTGCTAAATATATTTGTTATGGTGACAATCAGATAATTGTAATTAATATTCTATTACTTAAACTTTGAAATTAATCAAGTAATTGCCCATTTGTCGTCATCATCGGACCAGGGGAGATTTGGAAATGAAAGATGAAAACCATAAAAACCAGCTCCGCGACGACATGTTGCCACAACCGTCTTCACGGGACTTGCGAGGGCGGCAGTCGGTGCGGGCCACTTTCAAACTGACGGCCAGGGCCATTGAAACCATGAGTGCCGTATCGATTCACCTGGGTATCAAGCAGAAGTCACTTTTCGATCATCTGGTGGACGATATCAAGGCGTTGGAAGTCATTGCGCGCGAAGTCCAGACAACGAAGTTCGACGAGCCCAGTCGCGTTCAAAAAACATTTGTTCTCAGCCGCCGGACACTCAATAGCTTGGAGTTGGCCTCGGTGAACTATCAGACCCCGCGCGACGCGTTGGTCGAATATTCGATCCAGCGACTGATGCCGGTCATCACAAAAGAAAAAGAAAAGCACCAAAAGCGCAAAGCCCTCCTGAGCCGCATCAATGGATTCCTTGAAGGCGGTGAGCAGATAATCAGAGAGGCGCGGGAGTGGCTGGGCGAGGAAGACCCGGTGTTCGATGAGCTTGCCCGGGCGATGGCGGTTTTGCTGAATGCCCGTGACGACATCGCCGCCTTCATCGACAAAGGCAAGATCATCGAAAGATTTTAAGGACGCCGCTCCTCTCTGAATTCCTCCCCCCACCGTTTCGCGACTATCGGCGTCGTTGCGCTTCTTTACTTACTTCGCCGTGGCGCCTGCCATCGGCCCCTTCCGGCTGCCCGTCCCATCCGCTTGCTTGACAGGAATTTGGAGATACCTAACTTGTCTGCATGACTGGTTTCATTAAATGCCCTAACCAGACAGAGGCGCATCTCTGAACTGAACCGCAAGACCGATGGTGAACCATGTTGTCTCGCAAAGCGACCGAAAGCGAAACCGAGCCGGCCTACTCGATTGCCTGGAAATCGCGCATGTCCGACATCGATCGGTCGGCCTGGAATGCGCTCGCGCTGCCGCTGAAAACCCCGCTGCTGGAGTGGGAATGGCTGCATCTGCTCGAAGATTCGGGCAGTGTGCGGGCGGAAACGGGTTGGCTGCCGGTGCATCTGACGGTCTGGTCGAAAGATCGCCTCGTCGGTGCCGCCCCGTTGTACGCCAAAGGGCACAGCGACGGTGAATTCGTGTTTGATCATGCCTGGGCCCACTTGGCGCAGCGTCTCGGAATTCGCTATTATCCCAAGCTGGTCGGAATGAGTCCTTTCTCGCCGGTGGTCGGTTACCGTTTCCTGATCGATCCCAGCGCAGATGCCGCTCAGGTGACGCGGTTGATGGTCAACGCCATCGATTCCTTCTGTTACACCAACAAAATTGTCGGCTGCAGTTTTCTGTTCGTCGATCCGGAATGGAAGGCGCAAATGGAGTCGCTGGGGTTCATCGCCTGGCGGCATCAAAGTTATGCCTGGAAAAACAGAGGCTTTCACTCTTTTGAAGACTACCTGGCGATATTCAACACCAACCAGCGTCGCAATATCCGCCGTGAGCGCAGGACCACGGAGCGTGCCGGAATTTGCATCAAGCCGTTGACCGGCGCGGAGATTCCCCGCCAATTATTTCCATTGATGTACACCTATTACAGCCGCACCAATGCTCAATACGGTCCATGGGGCTGCAAATACCTTACAAAGGCCTTTTTTGAAGGCCTGCAGCATCGGTTCCGCCACAGGTTGTTGCTGATGGCGGCTTTTGACGGGCCGGAAAACAAACTCCCCGTAGGCCTTTCTTTCTTGTTGACCAAAAATGATCGATTGTACGGACGCTACTGGGGGTGTGCTAAAAAAATAAATCACCTGCATTTCAATGCCTGCTATTACAGCCCGATCGAGTGGGCGATCCGTCACGGGGTCGGTCTTTTCGATCCCGGCGCCGGCTCGCCCCACAAAATTCGACGTGGTTTCGAAGCGCTGGCCAACCACAGCCTGCACCGGTTCTACGATCCGAGCCTGGCTCAGATCCTGAAAGGGCACATCGACGAAATCAACCGGCATGAGCAGCAGGTCATCGAGGACTTGAACGCCGCGCTGCCTTTTTCAAAGGCACAAAAATGATGATCAGTCGGGAGTGTGTCAACGGACCAGGTGGCGCATACCGGGGTTTCTGAGATTGCCGGCTCCCAGTCGCCACTGTCCTTTTTCATCCCTGACCCCCTGCAAACGTCCTTTTTTCAGGAATTCGAGCACGCCGTATTCGGTCAGGTACGTTAAACCGCTGAATTCGGTCACGGAATAGGTCTGGGCGCCGTCGGCTGA
>JBDNAO010000479.1:0-4246 GCA_039768375.1 Desulfobacterales bacterium
CGCCCCGACCGGACGGCCCGCAAGCCATTGGCGAAATTTATTGGGAAATGAATACTTAAACGCCACTTAAAGGAGGACGCCCATGAAAGAAATCAGCCAGCTCAACCTGCCCGAAAACGTTGGCTTTACAGAGGATCACGAATGGGCCCGCAAGGAAGGAGGCACCATCCGGGTGGGAATCGATGATTATGCCCAGGACCAGCTCGGTGATGTCGTGTTCGTGGAACTGCCGCAGGTCGGCGACACATTCGCCAAAGGCGATGCATTCGGCAGCGTGGAATCGGTCAAGGCGGTTTCGGAGCTGTTCATGCCGATAGGCGGAGAAATCAGTGCCATCAACAAGAACCTCGAGGAGTCTCCCGAACTCGTCAACACCAGCCCTTACGACGAGGGCTGGATGATCGACATCAAACCCGACGATCCGGGCGAGCTCGATGCGATGATGACCAATGACGCGTATCTCGAGATGTTGAAAGGACTTTAGACATGCGCTATCTACCCCACACCCCGGAGGACATCGCGACCATGCTGGCGCAGATCGGGGTCGAAAGTCTGGACGCGCTTTTCGCCACGATCCCGAAAGACTGCTGTTGCCGTCTCGACATGCAGCTGCCGCAGGCGTTGACCGAGTGGGAACTCAACGACCACATGGACGCTCTGGCGGCCCGCACGGCCGTATCACCGGACTACAAGGTGTTCATGGGGGCCGGCAGCTACGACCACTTCGTGCCGGCTGCCGCCCGGTATGTTCTGACCCGCAGCGAATTCGTGACGTCCTACACGCCCTACCAGCCTGAAATCAGTCAGGGCACCCTTCAGGCCATCTACGAGTACCAAACGCTGGCCAGCCGCCTGATGGGAATGGAGGTCGCCACCGCCTCCCACTACGACGGCTCCACGGCCTTGGCCGAAGCCCTGCTGATGGCGATCCGCATTACCCGCAAGAAGCGCGTGGCCGTGTCGGCCGCCGTCCACCCCCATCACCGGCGGGTGGTCGGGACCTATTTCGATCCCACCGGCTATGAGATTGTCGAACTGCCCTACCTGGCCGACGGCCGGACAGATCTGGCCGCCCTCGACAGCCTGGAGGACCTGGCCGCCGTGGCCGTCCAGTCGCCCAATTTTTTCGGCTGCATCGAAGACCTCCAAGCCGCCGCGGACGCCGCCCACACCAAAGAAGCCCTTTTTGTCGCCTCCTTCACGGAACCGCTGGCCTTCGGACTTCTGAAGAGCCCCGGCAGCCTCGGCGCCGATATCGTTTGCGGCGAGGGACAGAGCCTGGGGCTGCCCCGCTCTTTCGGTGGGCCGGGCCTCGGCATGCTCGGCAGCCGCATGAAGTTCGTGCGCAGCCTACCGGGCCGGCTGGTGGGCCGCACGCAGGACAGAGACGGTCGGGACGGTTTCGTTCTGACCCTGGCTACCCGCGAACAGCATATCCGCCGCGAAAAAGCCACATCGAACATTTGCACTAACAACAGCCTCTGCGCGTTGACCGCGGCCGTGTACATGGCCGCACTGGGTGCAACCGGTTTTCGCGAATTGGCACAGCTCAACCGCGACAAGGCCGAATACCTCAAAAACAGTTTGGCGCAAGCCGGTTTCGACACGCCCTTTTCGAGCCCGACCTTCAATGAGTTCGTGGTTCGTTTTCCGGGCGATTTCGACACTGTCTACAGTCGCCTGCTCGAGAAGAAGATCGTCGCCGGACTGCCACTGGCCAAATACTACCCGGAGCTTTCCGACTGCACCCTGCTGTGCGCGACGGAAACCGCGGGCAAACACGACCTGGACAACCTGGTCAAGGAGGTGCGGTCATGACCGATACCCTCGGAACAACCGGCCTGATCCTCAACGAACCGCTGCTGTGGGAAAAAGGGCGCAAAGGCCGCTGCGGTTATTCGCTGCCCCGCCGCGACGTTCCGGTCAGCTCCCTCGATCCGGACCTGACCGGTTCCGGACCCGATTTTCCCGGCCTGAGCGAAGTGGATCTGGTGCGCCATTACACCCGACTGTCGACCTGGAATTTCGGGGTGGATACCGGCACGTACCCGCTCGGTTCGTGCACCATGAAGTACAATCCCAAGACCAACGATCGTCAGGCGGGCCTGCCGGGCTTCGCTGCCGCCCATCCCCTGCTGCCGCCGGAGCTCGCCCAGGGCGCCCTCGCGTTGATGCATGACCTGCAGCGTTTTCTGGCGGAAATAACCGGCATGGATGCCGTCTCGCTGCAGCCGGCCGCCGGCGCCCACGGCGAGCTGGCCGGTATGTTGCTGATCTATGCCTATCATCGCAGCAAAGGTGCCCAGCGGTCCAAGATCATCATCCCCGACACGGCCCACGGCACCAACCCGGCCAGCGCGGCGCTGTGCGGCTACCGCCCGGTCCCGATCCACTCCGGAGAACAAGGCGTCCTGACCGCCGAGGTCGTGGCGGCCGTCATGGACGAGGAAACCGCCGGCATCATGGTGACCAATCCCAACACCCTCGGTCTTTTCGAGCAGAACATCCGTCAGATCACCGACATCGTCCACGCCAAGGGCGGCCTGGTCTACTGTGACGGCGCCAACATGAACGCCGTAATGGGCATCATCGACCTGAAAGCGATCGGCGTCGACGTCCTGCATCTGAACCTGCACAAAACCTTTTCCACCCCGCACGGCGGCGGTGGTCCGGGTTCAGGGCCGGTCTGCGTCCACAAAAAACTCGAGCCCTTTTTACCGGTGCCGCGCGTCATCAAGGAAGGTGACACTTACACACTTTCCGAGGAGTTTCCGCAATCGATCGGCAAGCTCGACACCTTTCACGGGCATTTCGGCATCATGCTGCGCGCCTACAGTTACATTTTGAGCCTGGGACCCGACGGCCTGAAAAAAGCCAGTCAGCTGGCGGTCCTGAACGCCAACTATATCAAGGAGAGACTCAAGGAGACCTTTCACCTCGCCCACGACCGGCCGTGCATGCACGAGTGCGTGTTCAGCGACAAGAATCAGGCGTCTTATGCCGTCACGACCCTCGACATGGCCAAGCGCTTAATGGACTACGGGTTCCATCCACCCACAATCTACTTTCCGCTGGTCGTTCCGGGCGCCATCATGATCGAGCCCACCGAGACCGAATGCAAGGAGGATCTCGATCGGTTCATCGACGCCATGCAACAGATTGCCCGGGAAGCCGCGGAAAACCCGCAACTCCTGCACGACGCCCCGCACAACAGCAAAGTCCGCCGTCTGGACGAGGTGTCCGCCGCCCGCAAGCCGTGCCTGACGGGATGAAGGGCTGACCTGGCAAAGGCGCTGCGGGTGAGGTCGGCAGGTTCTCGGTAAACTTTTACATGGAGCAGCGGATACAAGCGGAGCGACCCGCAACCTGGCGGGTCTTCGAACCGGGCTGCGTCGACTATGGCGAGGCCCTGCGACTTCAGCACCGCCTCGTCGCGGCGCGCAAGACCGGTGCTCTGGCTACCGATCTTCTTATATTGCTCGAACACCCGCCGGTTTTCACCCTGGGCCGCCGCGGCGGCCGGGAAAACCTGATCGTTCCGACCGACGTTCTCGCAAACGCCGGCATCCAGGTCATCCAGGCCGAACGGGGCGGCAACATCACCTATCACGGTCCGGGCCAACTGGTGGCCTACCTGGTCCTCGACCTGGAGGCGGCCAAAATGGGTGTCAAAGACCTCGTCCATTTTCTGGAAGAAGTCATGATCCGCACCGCCGCCGAATGGGGGGTGGCCGCCGTGCGCAACCCGGTCAACCGCGGTATCTGGGTCGGCAACAGCAAAATGGGGAGTATCGGCATCGCTATTCGCCGTGGAATCACCTACCATGGCCTGGCCTTCAACATCGACGTGTCACTCGAACCCTTCGGCTGGATCAACCCGTGCGGTCTTCCCGACGTGGGGGTCACTTCGCTGAAACTGACATCCGGCCGGTCGCTGAGCATGGCGTCCGTACGACGCGTTTTCAAGGGTCACATACAGACCGTTTTTATGACCGAGTTGTTGCCGATTGAGCGGAACGAAGTGGACAAATTCTCGACAACTGAAGCGTAACGAAGACCTCGTGTGAAACTTAACGGTACGATACCTAATTGAAAGGTAATCATTAAAGATTCTATCCCGGATATTGAGGACTTCAGAAATGTCAAATTCCAAGCACCAAATTCTTTACCCTGTTAAATAATCCTACTCATGGCCTGATCATATCGGTTAATGAGCTTGCAATGAAGACCTGCAAGACAAATCACC
>JBDNAO010000480.1:0-3353 GCA_039768375.1 Desulfobacterales bacterium
GGCAGGTTGCGAAGGGATTTTTTGATCCGCTCGCGGGATTCTTGCGACAACTGGCTCGGCGAGTCAGGCGGAAGGATGCCGCTGTCGTCATGACGGCTCATTTTTCTGAGCAGATTCAGCTGACGGCGAAATCGCGCACAGTAGCGGCACATCAACAGATGCGTTCGGATCGCCATGCGATGGTGGAAAGGTAAGCGAACATCCATTGACTGGGATACTTTTTGTGAAACCTCCTCGCAGCTGAACATCCAATGCTTCATTTGTAAAGCCCCTCGTTTGGCGGGTTAAAGCCGGCCAGCTCCAGACATCTCCGCAACAGCATTCGCGCCCGATAGAGTATCACCCAGCAATTGGTCGCCGTAATACCGAGAAGCTTACAAATTTTTTCCGTGTTCAGGCCATCTATTTCTCTATAGACAAATGCATCGGCATTGCGCTTGGGCAGGGCCGCCAAACATCTGTAAAAAGGTATCAAATTGAGATGATAATGCAAGAATGAGATTTGAGTACGGAGGGCGTTATGTCAGCGATACCACGCCGTGTCTCATTGGTCGGGATCGCTGGTGATGTGAGCGTAGGCGCTGTGGTTGTGGATCGACTCGAAGTTTTCGGCGCTGACGGAGAACCAGGTGATGTTGTCGTCTGCTTTCAGACGTTGGGAAACGTCTCGCACGATGTCCTCGACAAACTTGGGGTTTGAAAATCCGCGCTCGGTCACGCACTTTTCGTCCACCCGTTTGAGAACCGAGTAGACATCGCACGAGGCCGTATCCTCCACAAGCCGGATCATGTCCTCGATCCAGATGAATTTCTTGAAGCGTGTACAAACCTTGACCTGACCGCGCTGGTTGTGGGCACCGTGTGCGCTGATTTCCTTGGAACAGGGACAAACGGAAGAGATCGGCACGCTCACCTCGACCATCAGGTCCAGCCTGCCCGTCGGATCGCTGTATCCCCGAAACCTGCACTCGTAATCCATCAATCCCGGCGCTGCGCTTACCGGCGCCTTTTTCTCGATAAAATAAGGAAAGGACACTTCTATGTGGGCCGAAGCGGCATTCAAGTGCTCTTTCATCTGCTCCAACACTTCGGCGATACGCTTCAGCGACACCTCGGGCCGAAACAGATGCAGAATTTCGACAAAACGGCTCATGTGCGTGCCCTTGTTCTTATGGGGCAGGTCCACGTACATGTTGATGGAAGCCACCGTGTTCTGATACCCGTTTTCACGGTCGAGGACCGTTATCGGATACTTCAGATTTTTAATCCCGACTTTGTCGATGGGAAGGTTGCGGTGGTCGCGTTCGTTCTGGACATCTTTCATATGCATGCGGATGGCTCCCCCTGCCGACGCCGATCGAAAGCGATGAATGCCCCGGTCCTTTACGTCAACAGGTAATCCGGTCGAACACGGCTCAATGACCGGAAAATATTCCCTTTTATCTTGTCGTTGCTGCTGTAGAGCCGGAACAGCAACTCTTTGACGGCGCGGCGTTTGGAAACGGCGGCACTGGGGCAGGCGTTGATGAACTCCGGGAAATCTTGTTCTGCTGCAAACTGCCGGATCAGGTCCTCATCCACATAGGCCAGCGGCCGAATCAACGTGAAGCGGCCCTCGAAAAGAGGCTGTAAAGGCACCATCGTGCTGATTTCGCCGGCGTAGCACATGTTCATGAACACGGTTTCAATGATGTCGTCTTTGTTGTGCCCAAGGGCCAACTTGCGGCAGCCGAGTTCATCGGCAATATCGAACAGTCGCTTTCGTCGCTTCCATGCACACAGAAAACACGGATTTTCTCGGTTTTCATCGCTGTGCGCCTTCACGCCGAAATCGGTGTGCTCAATCCTTAGCCGATAACCGGCGTCACGGCAATAGCGTTCCAACCGTCCGGCAAATCCAGCCTCAAATCCGGGGTCGAGATAAACGGCATTGAGTTCGTAGGTGACACGGACCCGCCGCAACCGTTCGTTCAAAAACCACATTAGGGTCAGGCTGTCTTTACCGCCCGAAAGACCGACCAGGATGCGATCACCGTCGCAAATCATGTTGTAGCGGTGAAGGGCCTTGCCGAGACGGCGGTTTATTTTTTTGTATGTGGGGCTGTGGGGCGGCAAGACCTATTCGTCATCCGCGGTTTTGCTGATTTCCTGGAGGGGCTCACCTTCCGTTGACTCGGACAGTGCCGCCGGTTCCTCGAATTCCGGCAGGGCTGGCGTAACGTGGGTCAGTTTGATCTTGCCGGCCGCGATTTCCCGCAGAGAAATCACGATGTCCTCGTTTTTTGGTGCGCTGACCAGATATTCCGATCCTTCGCGTATTTGCCTAACCCGTTTGGCCACCATATTGACCAGTAAAAATCGGTTAGGAACCTTTTTCAGGCAATCCTCAACGGTGATTCTCGCCACAGTGTAACCTCCACTTTTGATTCACCCATTTACAAGATGTCAACCAATTCGTAAGTCCGTCTTCCCCCAGGGACTTGAATCGTCAGTTCGTCACCGGGTTTCTTGCCGATAATGGCACTTCCTAATGGGGAAGAAATCGAAATCCGACCGGCGTTGATGTTCGATTCGTCCGGACCGACCAACTGGTACTCGACACCTTCGCCGGTTTCGACATTCTCAAGCACAACCCGGCTGCCGAAAACGGCTTTTTCCCTGGATAGGTTGCGGGTATCGATGATGTCGGCATTGGCCACTTTGTATTCCAGTTCGGCAATCCGGCCTTCGAGAAAACTCTGGCGGTCCTTGGCCGCCGCGAACTCGGCATTTTCAGAAAGATCCCCGTGCGCCCGGGCCTCCTCGATGGCGCGAATGTTCGCAGGCCGTTCTTCGCGCTTGAGCCGTTCCAGTTCGATCTTCAAGGTCTCGTGACCTTGCCGTGTCATCGGTATCTTGTTCACTTCCATAGAGCTCCGTTAAGTTTGGGTGTGTCTCAGGGATTCTCGCGGGCCGACCGGCCGGACGCTGAAACCCAAGTCGTCATCGGCCGCTTGTGAGCAGGTCCGCGTGGTGTGACCCTTTTACAAATAATCTTCGACCAATATTTCGGCAATTTGAACCGTATTTGTGGCGGCTCCCTTGCGGATGTTGTCGGCAACGATCCACAGGTTGATCCCGTTCGGGATCGACTCGTCCTGGCGGATGCGGCCCACCAGGGTCAGGTCTTGCCCGGCGGCGTCGGTGGCCAGCGGGTAACGGTTTTTCGTCGGCTCGTCGACAACCTCGACACCGGGTGATTTCGCGAGTAATCTGCGTACCGCATCGGCGGTGATTTTTTCGCGGGTCTCGACGTTAACCGCTTCGGAGTGTCCGAAAAAAACCGGCACCCGAACCGTGGTGGCGGTGACACC
>JBDNAO010000084.1:0-4120 GCA_039768375.1 Desulfobacterales bacterium
ATGATCAACTCCGGCTTGAGTGCCAGGCAGCGGGCCAGCTCCAGGCGCTTGAGGTAGCCGGTCGGCAGAGTGGCGGTCAATTTATAGGGGACATAGGAGTCGCGTTCGAAGCCGATTTCTTCCAGAATATCGATGCCGACCGTGTTCCGGTCTCCCAGTCGACCGCCGCCACGCCAACCACCGGTGCGCCGGGCGCGGGGAGAAAAGAGCGGAATGACCAAATTTTTGTAGGCCGGCAGGCTGTAATAAGGGCGCATGATCTGAAACGTTCGTGTTACCCCCATGTCGGCGATCCGGTGGGGTCGCATCCCGGTAATGTCACGACCGCGAAAAAGGATGCGCCCGGAGGAGGCCTTGACAAAACCGGTGATGCAATTGACCACAGTGGTTTTACCGGACCCGTTGGGGCCGATGATGCCCAGGATTTCCCCGTCGCCGACATCGAAACTGACCCGGTTGAGTGCAATGATGCCGCCGAAGGTTTTGGTCACTTCCCGGACTTCCAGGATCGGCTCCCCCTTCATATTTTTGTCCACCTTTGGATCTGATGATACTTTCGCTGGCCGTAGACCATCAACCCCTCGCTTCGAAAGACAATAAAGGCCAGCAGAATCAGAGAGTAAAACACGATTCGAAGGGTGCCGAAGTCCCGCAGAAGTTCCGATACCGGCACCAGAATCAGGCAACCGAGCAGCGGTCCGACCAGGGTTCCACTGCCGCCGATGACCGTCGCTGCAATCGGCAGCACCGAGAAGTCCAGAGCAAAGGTGGAAATCCCGGCCCACATGTAAATGTGCACCAGGCAGGCCCCGGCCAGACAGCCGATAGCCGAGGCGACGAACACAGCCAGGGCCCGGTAACGGGTTACGTCCATGCCGGACGCCCTGACAGCCTGATCGTTGTCCTTTACGGCGCGCAGGACGAGTCCCAGATCGGTGTTGACCAGACGGCGGATGGCGAAAAGAAACAGCAGCAACATGATAATGACAAAATACTGCTCCAGCCAGGCACTGGGGAAGCTGTCGATGCCCATGATCCCATCGGTGCCGCCGAGAATGTCCAGCGCTTCGATCACCCGCGCCAGAAATAAGGGATACATCAGGGTCACGATAGCGAAGTAGACACCGCGCAAGGGGAGACACGGCAGCAGCATCAGGGTGCAGAGAGCACCCCCGATCAGGGTGGCAGCGGGTATGGTGACAAGCGGGGAGAGCCCCAGTTTGGTGTTCAGGATGGCGGTCAGATAGCTGCCGGTACCCACGAAAAATGCCCCGCCGAGAGACACCAGTCCCACGTAATGGGCGAGGAAGTCGAAGCTCAAGGCCAGCAGGGCGTAAATACAGACAATCGAAACCACCCGCTGCCAATACATGCCGGGCATCACCAGCGGCAGTGACAACAGCCCGACGATCAGCACCAGGCGGGGTGCGGCTAAATACGCCAGTTCCCGCCAGGACATCAGGGCGTAGATCCCTTCGGTGCGCACCTTGATGCCGCGGTCGATCCTTTCCCTGCGACGTTGCGGTGCTGCGGCCTTCAAACCCGTTCCTCCAGTTCTTTCTGCTGACCGAAGAGGCCGGATGGTTTGAGAATCAGTGTGAGGATGATGGCCAGAAGGGCCACGACCATCTGGAAATGGGATCCGAGGTAGACAACTGTCAGGATCTGGGCAAAACCGATGATAAAAGCGGCCAACACCGCACCGGCCCAACTCCCGATCCCACCGACGATGCAGACCGCGATGGCCAGGATCAAGACGTTGTAGCCGGATTCGACCACGATGTTGCCCAGCGGCAATAACACTACGGCGGCCAGGGCCGCAAGCGCGGAGCCGAGCCCCATGGCCACCATTGCCATAAAATCCGAGTCGATCCCCAGCATGAGGGCCGCACGTTCGTCCTGGGCCATGCCTTGCAGGGCCAGACCGATGCGGGTGTAATGGGTGAACACCCACAAAAAGGCAACCAGGGCCGCCCCGATGCCCACCGCCAACAGGCGCTGGTAGTCCACGGAGATGCCGGCGATGGTTGTGCTCCCCTCGATGAAGGGCGGCAGGGTGTAGGTCATACCCTTGAATCCGCCCCACCTCAGACCTTCCAAAATGGCGAGCGCGATGGCGTAGGAGGCGATGATTTCGGAAATTTCCATGCCTCTGACGCGGATCAGGAAAACGCGGTAAATGACGGCACCGATGATCGCGGTGATGACAAGCGCCAGGACAATGCTGATGAAATAGTTGAGTCCCAAGGTGTTGAGCGCACTCCAGACGATAAATCCGCTGAGCACATACAGGGCACCGTGAGCGAAATTCGGTAGTCGGCTGGTGCCGTAAACAAGCGCGAAGCCCAATGCATAAAGAGCCAGCACCACACTATTGATCGTACCGTAGATGAGGATGTCCATTTGCCGGTTGGCCGGTTTACCCGTTGAGTCCGTTTAGCCTGTTGGCCGGTTTTGCCTTACCCGACCAGTACCTTGCTCATCAAGAAAGGCGGTCAACGCTTCTGTCCGCTTCCGCCTTGAAGTCGGCGCAGATTCCTGGATACCTCGGCTATTTTTGCATCCAGGGCGGCAGCAGAATCTCTCCGGTGGCGATGCTCTTGGGATACACCACGACGCGTTTGCCGTCCTGCCACTGCAGGATGCTGCCGACGGCTCCCTCCTTGGGGTCGGTCGCTGGTATAACCTGGTGGCTCTTGGGATCAAAACGGAGTCTACCGTACACGCCCATGATGTCGGTTTTCTCGAGTGCGGTCACGACTTTGTCGGAATCGAGACTGTTGGCACGCTCGATGGCGTCCTTGAGCACATATACCGCCATGTAGCTGCTGGAGGTACCCAAACCTTCTGGCTCAATGCCCCAGCGCTTGGTGTAGGCATCGTAGAATTTCATCGTCCAGGGCGTGGCATTTGAGGGCGCATTGCCGGCGTTGACCACGTTGCAAAGAGTGAATTCTCCCTTTCCGTCCGTTGCCTTCCAGAACCCGGGCTGCTCCGCGGCGGCAAGCGTGGAACCGAAGGGCAGTGCCGGAATCTTCATGTCGTACCACTGCTTTAGAAGGATGGCGCTTTCGGGCATGTCCATCCAGATATTGATAATTTCCGTTTGCGACTCCTTGGCTTTCAGCAGGCCAATGGAAAAGTCGGTGGCGCCGGTGGGATAAATTTCAAGACCCGTTACATTCCAGCCCTTCTTTACGGCGATGTCCTTGATAATGCTGGCGGCACCGCGCGCGTGGCTGACATCCTGGGCGATGATAAACAGGTTATTGAACCCGTACTTTTCCTTAAGTTCGGTAAAGTTGGCGAAAATCTCACCCACAAGATTCTTGGCTTCGCCATGGATGCGGAAGCAGTACTTGAATTTGTCGTACTGTTCGGCCACCATGGCGTTATATTTCGGTGTCAGCACACCGGTGGTGAGAATGGACACCTTTTTATACTTCGACAGCAACGGCATGGCCGCCAGCGCCGCCTCGGAGCGGACCGGCCCACCGACGATAAAATCGACCTTTTTATCCAGAATCAGCTTTTCCACGGCCAAAAGCGCTTCGCTGACCGGCACGCCGGGTTCGAGGTCCCGGGTGTCGATTACGTCGATTTTAAACGGACGTTTTTCACCGGCGACATTTACGCCGCCGGCGGCGTTGATTTCCTCCACGGCCAGCGTGACGCCGCGTTCGGCATCCCAGCCGTAGAGAAAGGATGTGGCCAGAGGGCAGCCGATGACGATCGGTTTCTCGGCTTGCACAACGCCCGCAGACAAGGCCAGCGAGATGGTCATCAGCATCAGCAATACGATCAGACTTTTCAAACGGTTTGTTTTCATGACGCGCCTCCCTTTCAGCGACACAAGCGTTGAGGATTAAAGGATCGCTGTCAATTTTTTTTCATACCGATTCAGCGATCAAGGTATAAGCAAAAATGATCCTGGGTTGCGAAGATGGAAGGCCGCCGTGCGGGAGGATTGAACTGGATCGGTTGCTGAGGAGATAACCGGTAGAATACTGCGCCCGCCGCCATGGAGATCGGATCGCCGGTGAAGGAGCGCTGCAGTTCAACTGTCGCACGTTAAAAACCGGATCGGTCTTCAGAAACGTCGGTCGACTCTTTGATGGCA
>JBDNAO010000481.1:0-2895 GCA_039768375.1 Desulfobacterales bacterium
GTGAATTCGGTGCTATCGAGCGGGTTCAGCGGGTCCTGATGCTGCAGCTGGGCCACCAGCAGGTTCAGAAAATCATTCTTGCCCATGATTGCCGTATCGGATGACACAGCCTTAGCGGTGGTCGAGACCCCGGTCGCTTCAATCGCGGCAATGGTCATAATGAGGTCGTCCTTTAATGGGTGGTTGGCAGAATATGAAACTCAAATTAATGTCTCTCATGGTCAATCAAACGAAACAGTCGACACCGGCCGTCGAGGGGTTTGCCATTGCCGGCATCGGGATCACCGCCGGGGCGGTTTCCTGAAAAGTCGGCCGGCCGGTCGACGGCACGCGCCTTGCCTGCGTCGCACGATCGGAAAAGGCCGAGTGCCGGTTGAAGTCGTCGAATTCGTTGGCCACCGACACCTCGAGTTCGTCCACTCGTAGTCCCTGGGCCTGGAGGTCGGCCTTGAGCTGACCGATGCCGCTGTCGATGATATTCTTCGCCGCATGGGATTCGGCCATGATTCTGAGGGTCACCTGGTGATTTTCGGTCACGATCTGCAGCCTCACGTGGCCCAGGCTGTCCGGTTTGAGATCGATGCGGACTTCGGACTGGCCGTTCCTCAAGCGAAAAACCGCCTTATCGACGATCTGACTCAGGGTCTCTGAGCGCAGGTCCTTGGGGTGGTGCGTTTCACCGGTCTCCGCGGCAGCTGTCGTCTCTCCCGCACCGTTCACGGCTCGCTGGGGCGCCAACAGCATGTCGGCGACTTTTTGTTCGGACTCGGTACCGGATTTGGCAGTCGTCACGCCGGTGCTCTCCTGATAACCGCCGGCATCTGTTTTCAGAGCAGAGGTTGACCACGAAGGCCTTTCAGCTCCTTTTTCGGAAGCCTGCGGCACGCTGCGATAATCTTCCGCGCCGTTGCCGATTTTCTGCGACAGGTCGTCCCCGGAGAGTGATTCGTTAAAAACGGAAGAAAAGCCGCCGACCCGAGCGGTCGCAGGCGAATCGACGCGACCGGACGCGGACGGCGATGGGGTCGAAATTTTCTCCGTCAACCCACCAGTACTCTTTTCGTCCCGGTTCTGGTGTCTGTTCTTTTCCGATCGGGCTGCATCCGTTTTGACGGCGGCATCGGTCGTGGTTGCATCGATCGCACCATCGGCTGCAGAAGCAATAGCCATCGTCGCCGACGCCTGGGCTTTCGCCGTTGACGCCTGAGGGTCGGGCTTTTCTGTGTCGGTTCCCTGAAAGACCTTCGTTTCTTTTCCGGTTTCCGCTGGGTCGACGGCAGATTGGCTACCCTCCTGGCGCGATGCGACCACCACAGTCGGTTCGAACCCGCCGGGTGATGCGGGTGCCGATTCCGCCGCCTCAACCGCCAAACCGCCCGCATACCGATCACCGTCGGAAGACGGTGAAAATGCCGATATCGGTTGGGAGACCGTGATCCCGGTCGCCGGCTCCGATGCCGGCTTTACGTCAGTAGAGAAATCACCCCCTGATCGTTTTTCGTCGGTTGAAGGGGTCGTCGGATCCGGCGCCATGGCCTCGGCATCGGACGATTGCGATGCTTGTGCCGTGGAGTCGTCCGCGGGAGTTTTTTCAGGCCCCGAGGAACCGGGCCGGTTTTTACGCGAGTGGCCGGTAGTTTTTGCGGCCGAATCGACCTCACGGTTGTCGGATGGTGGCGGCCCTGCCGTTTCATGACGCGCGCGGGCACTTTCCAAGGCCGTGTCAAAAGAGGCGGTGTCTTTGCCGTCATCCCTTTGATAACGCGACTGAGAAGCGCCATATCGATCGGTCCTGACGGTCATGTTACCGGGCCGCAGGATGTCCATTTGAGGGCTGTTTGTTAAGAGAAAATCTAACGGCATTCGTCTTATCCTCGAAAGATGCTATAGAACCGGTTTTGGGCACTAATTATGGGCTTTAAGATAAAGGTTTTGGACTGCGTTATCGGTCGTCAGCGTATGTCAATACAGTCTCCTCCCACTGGCATTGCCAAAAACTTTATCTCAAAGCCTACAGCACGGAACATGCCAAAGATCTTCGGTCGATTGCAGAAGTGAAAAGAAATACGGCCGATGGGCTCAATATATTGAATTTATATCGGTTTTATCAAACGCGACCCTATCCGTCATAACCGGTAGATGTCGGCGACGCGTTAGACAGCCAACCCGGCGGCCCTTGAATCCGGTAATAATTACCCGCGGCGGCAAACTTTGCCGTCCTATATTTTCAGCCCCCGGAAAATTGAAATTTTTTGATGGAGGAGGGTCTATAGATTCAAGCACCGTTCAAACCGGCGGGCTTCAGCGGGTGCGGGCGTATCGCGTGACGGCCACCTCGTTCATGAAGTCCTGTTCTTGCTTCAATTCCTTTTTGGCCGCCACGGCGATCTGTTTTTCTTTCAGCTTGTCCAGCACCTTACGTTTTTTCAGCGCTGCAACCAGCTCCGTGCGACTCTTTTCGAAAAGCTGCGCAGCGGCCGCCACTTTTGTCTTCTGGTCCGCGATGCCAAACGCCAACTGGTCGAAATATCTTTGGAAGAGAAGCATTTCGGAAGCAGTCATATTTTTCTTCAGCTTCTGCTGCAATTCTTCCCGGTACCGGTCCCGGGTTGCTTCAACGCGTGCAAGGCATCTTTTCTCTTCCGCAAGGTCTGCAAGCGCAGCGGCCAGCTTCCGCTGACAGTCTTCTTCGATCCTCCGGCGGTGCTGCAATACCGTTTCGAGTCTGAAATTAAAGCCGACCATAGAGTGATATTTTGGTTCTTTTACCGATCAGTCGGGAGAAATAATTACACAAGATTGCGCAGAATTTTGGTTCGTCTACAAGGCACATCCGCCGGCGCATATCGGGATATGTGTTGGTGGATGTAACGCGGTAGACGGGCCAAAAAACAA
>JBDNAO010000085.1:0-11011 GCA_039768375.1 Desulfobacterales bacterium
CGATCATCGCCGCGATCACAAAAGCGCCGTAGGTTTCCATACTCATGAAAAGCTCCGTCTTACATCGGGAACAACCGGATGGCGCACACGGCGGCCAGAAATCCGAAGGCAGCGGCGATGAGAATGAGGCGGGCGGTGCGGTTATTGACGAGGTTCTTTTTTTTATGACGTTCGAAGGCGGTGTAGAGCAGCTGTTTTTCGTCTGAGGTGACCGCGGACTTGATGGGAAGCGTGTCGACCTTCTTTTGATTTTCGTTTATGTGGTCTTTTATCAATGCCATGGTTGGAGCCTGAGATGAGAGCAGGTGATGCGTGCTATTTCTCCATATAAGCGATCTGTGCCAAAATTGGGCTCATCATATCAAAAGTGACATAAAAGTCAATGATTTCAAAACTTACCCATTGCGTTTATTTGTAATATCGGTGTATAGATGAATTTCTTTGCCCTCATTTTCTGCTCGTTGCAGTTGATCGATTTACGAACATGATATCCAGTATGCAGGACGAAGCTGTCCCTAAAGACCTCTTGAACGTCTCAACTTGTATGGCATCGAAAGTGTACCGATGACGGTCAAGTCCCTCGTATCGGCGTTTATACAGAAACTTTATCCACTTAATTCTTCCCGTGAAGACGGCCTGGTTTATTGGCGCGAATGTATTCTGCACGTGCTCCTCGGCGTCGCCCTGGTGCTGGGATTGGTCGCGTTGGTGCCGGCACTTGCTCTGGCCATCAAAGAAGAGCTCTGGGGCCTGCTGGTTTTCGACATTTGCATGTATGTGAGCATTGTCGTTCTGGTCGTCTTCAGGAACTGGTCCTATGAACTGCGGGCGGCCGGCATATTGATTGTGGCCCTTGCGATCGGAATCTGGGTAACGGTCAGCGTCGGGCCGCTGAGCGGTGGGCCGGCATGGCTGTTCACGGTGGCCGTTTTTAGCGGTTTGCTGCTGGGCCTGAAGGCCGCCCTGATTGCCGTCGTTTTGAACGGCTTATCACTGGGCGTGATCGGATGGCTGGCGTTTAACGGCCATCTGGCTGACGGACAGCCGTTTTTCAGCTCTATGGCGCGTGCCGTCGCCGCGGGGGCAAACTTTCTGGCCTTGAATGCCGGCGCGGCGATAACGGTATCGGTGCTGGTTCGCGGTCTTCAGGAGGCGGCCGAGAAAGAAAAGGCCGCCAAGGAGATCATCAGAAAGGAGCAGGCCCGGCTGATCGAAGCCAGAGAGGATCTCAAAAATGAAGTCGAGGTGCGCAAACAGGCGGAGGAGGCCCTGCGTGTCGAACGGGATACGCTGGACAAAATCACCGGCAGCGTCGGTGCCGGCCTTGCGGTCATATCGCGGGATTATCGCACCGTGTGGGCTAATGAAGTTTTGAAAAAAATGTTCGGTGATGTCGAAGGCCAGCCCTGCTATAAAGCCTACAATAACGCCGACGAGGTCTGCACGGGGTGCGGCGTGAGAGAGGTTTTTGACAACGGAAAAGAAGAATCACTTCACGAACAGACCGGTCGGGACCGCCAAGGCAATGTCGTTTATTCCCAGATTATCGCCACACCCATCCGGGATGCGAAGGGAAACGTCACCGCAGCCCTGGAACTGGTTATCCCGATTACCGAGCGCAAGCGAGCCGAAGAAGAACGGCGCAGGCTCGAAGGGCAATTGGAACAGGCCCGTAAAATGGAAGCCGTTGCGACTCTGGCCGGCGGTATCGCCCATCAATTCAACAACCTCTTGTCGGCCGTGTCGGGCAATATCGAACTGATGAAACTGGATGACCATGACCGGCACAAGTACGATAGATATTTTACGCCCATTGAAAATTCGATCCAGCGAATGGCAAACTTGACGGAGCAGTTGCTGGCATACGCGAGAGGCGGTAAATACCGCGTCAGCCACATGTCGATGATCGAATTTGTGCGGGAAACCCTGCCTCTGGTCGAGCATACCATCAAACCGACCATAACGGTCGAGACCGAACTGCCCGAAAAATTATCCCGAGTGACCATGGACGTCACCCAGATGCAGACGGTCCTGTCCGGGATCCTGTCGAATGCTTCGGAGGCGATAGAAAAGGCCGGGCACGTGTTGATTTCATGCCGGGACGAACACATCACGGCTGAACAATCCAAAATGACACCGGGCCTGGTCCCCGGCGATTATGTTGTATTATCGGTCACGGACGACGGCAAAGGGATGGATGAAAAGACGCGCCAACGGATATTCGAGCCGTTTTTCAGCACCAAGTTCCAGGGGCGGGGGCTCGGAATGGCTTCGGTGTACGGCATCATAAAAAATCATGAGGGTTGGATTTCCGTAGACTCGAAACCGCTCCGGGGGACGACGGTAAAAATTTTCCTTCCAGCTATCCGAGGCGAGGCGCTGGCGATAAAACCGGTGAGGGCAATGAATATGGAGAATTCTGGTACGGTTCTGGTTATCGAAGACGAAGAAATGGTCCTGGATGTGACCAGCTCGATGCTCAAAAATCTCGGCTACCGCGTGCTGGCGGCACGCAGCGGAGAAGAAGCCCTGCGCATCGCCGCCAGCCACGATGGTCAGATTGATCTGGCGCTGCTCGACATCATTCTGCCCGACATGGGGGGCAAGGATATCTATCCGCGCTTGTTGTCTTCACGACCGAATCTGAGGGTTATCGTTTGCAGTGGTTACACCCTCAACGGACCGGCCCAGGAAATACTCAAGCAGGGCGCACAAGGCTTTATTCAAAAACCATATACGATGGCGGCGCTCTCCGAAAAACTGTCGGCGATAATCAACTTGAAGTGACCGATTACGCTGCTTCGTTCAACCCCATGAGAACTTTCAGATAATCACCTTTTTCCATGGGTCTCGGGTTGTTTCGATTGCTGCCGTTGGCAGCACTGTTGTTGGCCAGTTTTTCGACATCACCTTCCTTGACGCCCAGTTGTCTGAACTCGGGCAGGTGGATGTCAGCGGCCAATTTTTTTACTTCGGCCACCGCTTGCCGGGCCCGGCTCTCGACGCTGCCATCACCCAAACCCATTGCCACAGCAATGCGGGCGTATCGATCGACACAGTAGTCCAGATTGTATTCCATTACTGCCGGAAGCGTAACCGCGTTACATACGCCGTGCGGCAAATCGTATTGACCGCCGAGAGCCTCGGCGATACAGTGAACCGCTGCCACGTCTGAATGGCTGAAGGCTATGGCGGCTAAGAGACTTCCCAACAACATGCCGGAACGGGCTTCGATGTTTTGGCCCTCGGAAACTGCCGCTCTTAGATGCGTGGTGATAAGTTCGACGGCATGCAGGGCGACGGCATCCGAAAGAGGTTCCGCTGCCTTGGCGGTATAGGCTTCGATGGCATGAGTCAATGCATCCATGCCCGTTGCGGCCGTTAATGCCGCCGGCATGGACAGCGTCATTTCAGGATCCACCAACGCAACCCGGGGGGCGATTTTCGGATCCTTGATGCTGAATTTAAAGTGCTCTCTGCTGTCCGTGACAACGGCGCTGAAGGTTACCTCACTGCCGCTGCCGGCTGTGGTCGGTATCGCTATCAACGGCAAGACCTCGCCCGAAATTTTTCCATACCCTTCATAGTCCCGCACCTGACCGCCATTGGATGCGACGACACTGATGGCCTTGGCGCAGTCGATAGGGCTGCCGCCACCGATGGCCACCAGGCAGTCCGGCTTATCGAATGCCGCTTTTTTAGCGCCCTCTTCGACGTTGTAATCTTTGGGATTCGCTTCAACACGGGCAAATATGTCGTAGGCGATGCGTTTTGACGCCAGATACGTCGTGAATCGGGACAAAACACCCGAAGAGGCAAGCCGGACATCGGTAATCAGCATGACTCGCCGCGCATTGATAAGCGCCAGCTCGTCAACGAGTTTTTCAACCGCTCCTGTACCGTATTCGATTCGGGTGGGCAGGGCGAAACTAAAAGGTGACAACAGGTTCATAGGGGAATCCTTTCCGATCATCTGTCACTTTTTGTGGGGCTCTCTTTGCTTCCGTCCAGAACCCGCCGGAGACGATCGCGTTCGGCTTTGACCTTGCGCAGCTCATCCGTCATAGCTTCCTGTCTCTCGAGAGGGGCGCCATCGATCAGTTTTTCAAGTTCTGAAACTTCCCGGATGAGGCGATAGAGGTCTCTTGCAATCAAAGAGATCGACATAACCTTGACTCGTCTATAAAAAGTTTAACGCTTATGGCCTTGGCCGCCACGGTGAATGAAAATGACGCGCCGGAGCCCGGATGAACGGTTGCGAAAAGCGGCGGACTGTCTGAGTCGCTTGGGGGGTCTTAGATCCGGACCATCTGCCGATGCCGCTTGGAAAGGCACGACCTTCAAACTGCATGCGAACTCATTATTTTTAAGCGGGACAGGTCCGGTGTTAGAGCCCGTTGCGGCGAGTTTCAGCCGTCTTTCTAAACCGTTCATCCGGGTGGAGGTGCTCACCGTTTTTTCCCCGTTACGTTCCATTTTCCTACTAAAAGGCGGACAGCGCGTGCCAACATAGCCGTCACGGATGGTTTTCGTCAATTTTTATTTGACATCCCGGGTTTTCTGTGATTACTTATCCCAATGTTTAAGGCAGCGCCGACAATGTTCAATGGGTTGGGGTTGCCTTTAAATTTCGTGCAAATTGAAAAATAGAGCCACTTTCTTTCCGAGTCTACCCTAAGAATATAGCGTGTCTGCATTAACGTCAAAGCCATTCGCAAACGCCCATACCCATTCAAGCGGTACAAAAACAACCTGGCAATGTCACAGACAGCGGGCCGGAAAAGGGACCACTTTTTTTGGAGGTGAACAATGATGTACTTCGAAGCCATTTTCCAACCGAATAACCTGACCCACTACAATTCCGATGATGTTCAGAAAATCGTTGGGAAAAAGATTGCCGTTCAGGACGGCTGGATTCTCGAAAAAGGCCCGCACAAAGGCCAACAGGGGTATTACCTGCCGAATTCCACAGTCGGTCTGATCCCAGCCAGTGACCTCAAAGAAATCCGAGTCATTCCCTACGCACAGTGGAAGGACATCTTCAACCGAACCAAGCAGGAATCCGTTTAACCCCGAGTCGGCAAGGTCGCAGACACCCGTTTACATGGCCGAATACCAAACACGGCCGGGTTCATAGGCACCATCAAATAAGCGCTGGACCTCCCTCGTCCTCACCCTGTGGTGATCCACCCCCATAAATGATACGCACCCGCTGTCAGCTGAGTATCATCTCCATGGAAAAAAATGTTGCAATTAGTAAAATGATGTGTTTATTTATATGAACAATACGGCAATCGCGCGATTGTCTCTTTCAAAGACCTAATCGAATTTTGTGGAGGAAACGGGTGACGCTGTCCAACGTCGATTCTTTTTTAAAACGTGTTTTTGCGACCACCGGGTTGGAAACTCAAACCGAGTTGGCTTCCGTGCTTCGGATCAACCGCTCGGCTATTACCCAGGCGCGCAAGAAAGATTCGATCCCGGCCAATTGGGTTCTTCAACTCTATCGTATTTATGGTTTCAATCCGGACTGGCTCGAGAGAGGCACGGGCGAGACCTTCCTTAAAGCAGACCGAGAAAAGGAAAAAAAGTTCAAACATGTTCCCAAGGTCAAAGCGCGTCTCAGCGCGGGTGGCGGTTCTTTCGAGATCGGCTCTGAAATTCAGGGGTACTACGCCTTTCAAACCGAGTGGTTGCGAACCAAAGGCAACACAGATCGGATGGTTCTTATGGACATCTTCGGCAACAGCATGGAGCCCGAATTGAAGGACGGCGACAGTGTCCTTGTCGACGAATCCCAAAAGGACATTCTGTCCGGGGCTATTTTTGCCGTGGGTGTCGACGACACCATTTTGGTTAAACGCGTCGAAAAACACCCCAACACACTGGTTCTGCTCAGCGACAACAGGGACTATGCGCCGATATATCTCAAAGACAGCGAGTGCGAGAGTGTGCGTATCATCGGCAAAGTGATCTGGGCGGCACGGGAATTTCGATAGCCTATTTTTTTTGACCTATATGTTTATATTAGTCAACAAGCTATGAAATTTAATAAACATAAGGGGGGTAAAGATGCAACAACGGTTTTGTACTTGCGGATTCCCGGTCTGGGTACAGTATCTGCTGTCCGAAAAAACATGCGGCACGGTTTTCTGGTCGACCGTCTACCGCACCGGACGGGTGCTCACCCGTTGTCCGAGCTGCGGGCGCGCGCTGCACATCGACGATTTGAGCTGAAGTGTATTGTGTCACCGGTCGGCGCTTCGAATCGCCACCGGGATGAGTTTCGGCTTTCATTCAGCAGGAGGTCCAACATGACAAGGCTTTCAATCTACCCGAATTACGACGATCATTTTGAATATGACGGTGGAACCGCCATACGGCAGACCCGTAAGAAAGCCGATGAAACCGTGTGGCAGAACTGGCTGCTCTTTGATACCATCGAGGCCGCTTTGGAATACTTCAACGACTGCTGTGATGCCTGATGGGACGTGTTCATTTTTTCTTACAAATAGGCGACCACGCGGATGATACCGATGCTGGCACCGGTGTCGTCCGTGGTGGTCGTGTCGCATATTGAAATCACCTGCTGGACCTTGTTCTGCTCGAGAAAGCGGTTGACCGTTTGATCCAATTGCTCGAGCTCCTCCTTTACGTGAAAGATCTTGAGCGG
The DNA here is from genome assembly GCA_039768375.1 of Desulfobacterales bacterium. Lineage (GTDB taxonomy): Bacteria > Desulfobacterota > Desulfobacteria > Desulfobacterales > SG8-13 > JARFQH01. Next base: position 6,674 of record JBDNAO010000085.1, read on the forward strand.
GCTGGTGAAGGTTTTGACTTTAACCATTGATAGCCTCCTGTCTTCGGTGGAAAGATAAGGATTGTCACTGTTGAGCTTGCCGAAAACGGCGCATTTCTGGATTGGAAACTGATCAGTTTACTTCAACTGATAATACTATTCCGCGGGATGTCAATTCGGCCTTTGCTCAGTCAGCGGTTCTCGGTAAACCTGTAAATGGAGCCGGTTACCCGGCGTAATCAATAGGATTCCTATTTTCACCGAGAGTTTCTGTTGCTCAGTCCGGCCGGTAGGGTTGGGCGCCCGCGGCGGTGCGGTGAAATTCCCTTTCGATGCCGCTGACGGCGACCATACGCCCCGAATCGAGATATGTCCTGTAGATTCGATCTTGCAAGTCGAGGGGCCGCGAGGCCAGGCTCTTTTCGATTTCGGCGAGGGCTTCGACCGATTTATCGCACACCGGATAACCTTTCTCATCGATGTAAATGTGCGGCCCAAAGGAAACCGGCGAAATGTTGTTGATGTCCACAAGCTTGATGTCACCAGCGTCAGTTAAAATCAGGTTGCCGTCACCGGCAAGATCCGGAATATAACCGGTCTCACGAATCATTCGTTTGATATGGTCGGTAAACGCCTCGGCGCTGCGGCGGATGCGGGCCACCAGTGCATCCCGTTCGAGCGTCGGAGCGGTTTGGCTGCCGATGCGCGGCCGCAGGAGGTTGTCTGCCAGTCGGTCGGCGTTGAGATACCCCCAGGGTTCAATATTCAGCCCTTCGACATATTCCTGCAGCCCGCAGAGCAGGATGTCGTGGTGGGCCCCCCAGAGATAGCTGACAAGAAATTCATTGGAACGGGCGTAGCCCTCAGTTCCCAGGTAAGTGGCCACGATAATGACCCGTTGGAGTTCGGCATGGGCTTCCCGGCGGGACGGAAAGCGGGTACGAAATATCCGCAGCATTTTCAAAGGTTTGGCTCGCGGAAACCACTTGATGCCGTCCGACACGACGCCGCTTTTTTCGCGTGCGACATCATCCGGATCAAGGACTTCCATGATGTGCGACCGGAGTCCCTGGCGGTAGTGGCGCCTGAAAACATAGCGACCCGGTTGGCGGATGAAGTTCAAGCGCAGAACATCGTCTGCGCTCAATGACGGTTTTTCTCGGACGTCCTGAGCCATCGGTGCCTTAATGGGGATTAAACGATTACGTCATCTCGTCTAAAGAGACGGTGCCGGAGATCATAGAACACTGGTGGGATCTTTGGCAAGCGGTGGTCAACCGAAGCGGCAATTATTGGTAAAAATAAGAACCCATTGAAGGTTAAGCAGGAACCTCTACAGCCTGGGTCGCCCGGCCACCGGATGTGACGTGGCGGCCGGTGTCAATCGCGGTGGTCAAGAAAAAATAAAGGGACACGATCATTTCGCTATGAAGCTCGAATTTCCGTTTCAGTCGTTCATCCGCCTTTCCCAATCATATTCCGGTGCGGTAACGATGTGTTCCATATGCTGGATTCGGCGTTCCAGCCGCTCAAAACGATGTTTCAGACGCTTGAGGGCCCGGTGCCGGTTGCCGGTGTAGCTGTCATAAAACTCCTGTTCGTCTTCGCTGCGAAGAGGAATGACCGGTTCGGGTTTCATCAGCAAAGCCGCCAGAAGGTAGAGCCCGGTAACCGGCCAGAAGCCGGTTAAGATAAGAAGTCCCACCGCAATGGCCCGGGTCCAGAAAACAGAGAAATCAAAAAACTCGGCAAGGCCTCGGCAAACCCCCAGCAATACGCCATGGCGTGAACGGTAAAGTCCGTTTGAAAACAATTTTTCAATCGGTCTCATGATCGACTCTCCCTTTTCTTCTATCGAACAGAATGGTCTCGAGCGCATCCACGCGCTCTTCCATTCGGGTCAGTTTTTGGTAAATTTCCTGTATCATTCCGGTATCATCGGCTTCGTTTTGGCGGTCTTTACGGGACACCCCTCCCTTGATGAGCCGTATACCCATCAGGATCGTTGCCCCAATGACGGTCAGTGACACGACAATGCCGCCGAAAACGATCGCGGTGATGAAAGCACCCTGCATGCCTGACGGCCCTCCGAAAGAGATTATTAGTGCATTGCCGGTCGGTTGTTGTCTGCCGGCATGAAAATTAATAATATGCGGCTACACATTTTGACTGTCTGCCGGCCTTTTCATGGCCAACAGTTCGGCCTCAATTTCCTCATCCGCACCCAGTTTGTCAAGTTCTTCCTCGAGATCGCTTTTACGACCGGTATTCACCAGGTCGGCTTCTGACTCCATGCGGTCGATCCGGCTTTCGAGCTCTTCGAATTTGACCATAACCTCCGTGCTGTCCGCTCGTCGGATTTCCTGTTGGGCCCTTATTTTCCGGCGGGCATGGACATGACGCTGGATCAATACCCGCTGCTTGTCGCGCGCGGATTTGAGTTTTTCCTCCAACTGGCGAATATCTTCGTGATACTGAACGACCAAGTGATCGAGTTCGTCGCGCTCTTGCTGCAGATTCTCTTGCCGCCGGGAATAGCGGCGCTTTTCGATGAGGGCTTCACGGGCGAGATCATCCCGGCCTTTGCGGACGGCCAATGCGGCCTTGTCTTCCCAGTGCCCGGCCCGGTCGACAATCTCTTCCAGTTGGCGCTGAACCTTCTTGCTTTCAGCCATGACCCCCGCACAGGCGGCCTTGAGTTCGACAAGCGTGTCTTCCATTTCCCGTATCATGAGTTTGATGAGTTTTTGCGGATCCTCGGCCTGATCGAGCATCGCGTTGATGTTGGAGCTGATGATGTCACGGAAGCGTGTAAATATGCCCATGGTGGACCTCCTGAATGGTTTTTAAACCACTAAAGCAGATTGCGTGCCAAAAAAAACGATACGGGCAGGGCGTTGATTTCCCAACCGGATATTTTTTCTTTCGCTTTTAACGGAAATGACCTTGATTTAAATTTAAATATTTATTTCGAATAGTTGTACCTCAGTTTTTTCTTGCAACCTTATTGTTGAACCGTATTTTTCAAGTTAACACCTTGTCGAATGATTGACCATTTTTTATACAGATATAATTAATAGTTTGCAAATTAAACTTAATTATATACATTATTGACTTATATTTGGTTAAATTTACCATGTCTATCATATCCAACACTTCAGTAAGCCATCTCAGTGGTCTGAGTAACGGCACGCGCGAGGCCTTGGGACAGTCCGAGGTCTTCCTGGCATTCCAGGAACGCCTTTCCCATGTCGCCGCGGTGAACCGGCCGGTCCTGTTGATCGGTGAGCGCGGTACCGGCAAGGAATTGGCGGCCTCGCGCCTGCACTATCTTTCGCGCCGATGGCAGGGTCCGCTTATTGCCCTGAATTGTGCCGCCCTTTCGGCGGCGCTGATCGAATCCGAGCTGTTTGGCTATGAGAAGGGGGCCTTCACGGGTGCCGCCCAGCGTCGGAGCGGCCGCTTCGAAACGGCCGACGGTGGCACGCTTTTCCTGGACGAAGTCGGAAACATTCCCTTGGAGGTGCAGGAGAAGATCCTGCGCGTGGTCGAATACGGCACATTCGAGAGAGTGGGCAGTACCGAGCGCATCGAAGCGGATGCCCGCATCATTGCCGCCACCAATGCGAATCTGCCGAATCTCGTTCGCTCCGGCCGTTTCAAGCAGGATTTACTTGACAGGCTGTCGTTTGACGTGCTGTTTTTACCGCCGCTGAGAGAACGACGCGAAGATATTCTCCTTCTGGCCAATCATTTCGCGGCGCGCATGTCTTTTGAACTGGGGCGGGAAAGTATCGCGCGTTTCAGCGGCAAGGCCGCCCGGGCTCTCGAAGAGTATTCATGGCCGGGCAACATCCGCGAACTGAAAAACGTCGTCGAACGCGCTGTCTATCGGTCGGACGCCTCTGTTGTGACCACAATAATCTTCGATCCCTTTGATAATCCATTCGAAACCCGGACTGCCGATTCCTCCCCGGCAGTTACACAGGACCAAGCCGCAGGTGCCGTTCAGGCGTCAAAGCCAAAGCCCTTCAAAAAGGCGATTCGTGAATACGAACGGCAACTCATGCAAGAGGCCTTGCAGGCAGCGCAGTTCAATCAGAAAAGAGCCGCCGCAATGATGGGCTTGACCTATCATCAATTTCGAGGACTGTACCGGCGGCATCGTGCGCACCTTGCATAGGCTTATGGGCCCCTGTGTCAGGGAGGAAAGAATATTTGCAGAAATCCTCTGGGGAAGACGCGAGGTTTTTTTACCGGCCGCGTTTCTATGGTGGAGTCGTTCCGAAAGAAACGATGTTTTTCTGCGGGGCGAACGATATGCACTGCGTCGTGAGAATTGGGCGGCGGCCGCCATCC
>JBDNAO010000086.1:0-6455 GCA_039768375.1 Desulfobacterales bacterium
ACGCACTCGTTACAGCCCAGGATGAGAATATTCCGGAAGTCTTTAACGGTATCAATGATCTCTTCTATCGGTTTTTTATCGGCGACAATCATCAGATATGTCCTCCTTTTTCCGGTTCCACGACCGTGTGCATTTAATTCCTATAGCTGACAGCGCGGTGCATTGGGAGCTCAGCTGGGTGCTGCAAGCTTTGAACCGGCTTCGGCGGTGGGCCGTTTTTTGACAGCCAGCTTGATCGGATTCGGGCCGGCCGCGCAAATTCGCTCATGCATTTCCTCGGCATACTTGACGAATAATGGCCCGTCACTGGACGACAGGTTGCACATCCGCACCCGGTTTCCTCCGATGCCGATGGCATCGAGGAGTTCCTTGGCTTGTTCCACCCGTTTTTTGGCTCTGAAATTGCCGCTATTGTAATGGCAATCACCTTCACGACATCCAACCACATACACCCCGTCGGCACCCTTTTCGAACGCCCGCATGATGTGAAGGGTGTCGACCTTGCCGGTGCAGGGAACGCGGATGATTTTAATCGTCGTAGGGTAACTCAGTCGCATCGAACCTGCCAGGTCCGCGGCCGTGTACCCTCAGAAATTACAGCAAAACGAAATGATAATCGGTTCAAAGTCCTGATTCATAAAACACCCTCCAGCAATGAGTCGATCTTGCAGAGAATTTGGTCGTCTTCATACCAGTTTAGTTGAATGGCTTTCGCCGGGCATTCCGCCGCACAAATGCCGCAACCGTGGCAAAGTGCCTCGTCTATCTGACTGACGCCATCGGCATTTATTTTCGGCACGCTGTAGGGACAGGACCGAACGCAGATGAGGCAGGAAGCGCACAAATCGGCCTCTACCTGAGCGGTAACCGCCGAAAGGGTCAACTGCTTCTGTGACAGAAAAGTTGTCGCCCGAGAAGCCGCGGCATAGGCCTGGGCAATCGACTCGGAGAGCAGCTTCGGACTGTGGGCGGTTCCACAGACAAAAATCCCTTCGGTGGCCATATCCACCGGACGCAACTTGACGTGGGCTTCCATGAAATGGCCTTCTGCGGTCCGGGCCAGTTTGACGATCGAGGCGAGCTCTTCCGTGTCCGTGGCCACCATTCCGGCGCTGAGTGCCAGCAGATCGGCCTCGACCTGAAGATCCCGCCCGAGGATATGATCCTTGAACGTGACCCGCACACCGCCGTCGAACGGTTCTGCCGCCGGCGGATCGCTCGGATCAAACCGGAAGAAAAGCACGCCTTTATCTCGTGCTTCTTTGTAGTAATCTTCCAGCAGGCCGTAGGTTCTGATATCCCGGTAGAGAATGAATACCTGTGCATCCGGATTAAGGATCTTGATCTTCAGTGCATTCTTCACGGCACTCTGGCAGCAGATTCGGGAACAGTTGGGGTTTTCTTCGTTTCGTGATCCTATGCACTGGATCATTACCACCTGGTTCAGGTCAGCAGCCCCCTCTTCTTTTAATCGTTGGGCCAGTTCCACCTGGGTCAGGACGCCGTCGCTCTGAGCGTAGAGATATTCTTTGGGCCGGTATTCGTTGGCGCCCGTAGCGATGATGACCACGCCGTGATTGATCTTGCGCTCATACATGCCGGGTCCGGCCAACACCTCGGTGGTAAAATTCCCTTTGAATCCAGTGAAGCCGACAATCAAGGAGCGGGTGAGCACCTGGATCTTGGGATGGGCATTAACCTCCTGGATCAGCTCCTCGAGATAGGCTTGGACGTCCGCGCCTTCGATGGTGAAGGTCAGGCGGTTGGCCATGCCACCCAGCTGTTCCTCCTTTTCGATCAGGACCACCTCATAGCCCTGATCGGCAAGACCCAGAGCGGCATTCATACCGGCCACGCCGCCGCCGACAACCAGCGCCCGCTCGTTTACGGGAATCACCTTTTCCCGCAACGGGTGAAGCGATTCCGCCCGCGCAACGGCCATTTGAACCAGATCCCTCGCCTTGGCGGTGGCTTCCTGGGGATTGTCCGAATGAACCCAGGAATCCTGGTTGCGGATGTTGGCCATCTCCAGCAGGTATTTGTTCAGCCCGGTCCCCTCGAGGGTGTCCATGAAGATGCCTTCATGGGTTTTCGGTGTGCAGGCCGCCACCACCACCCGGTTGAGGTGGTGCTCCTTGATCAGTGCCTTCATCTGCTCCTGGGAGTCCTGGCTGCAGGTAAATAGGTTCTGGCCGGCATACACCACGTTGGGCAGACTCCGGGAGTACTCTTCAACCGCCTTGACGTCGACGACACCGGCGATGTTGACGCCGCAGTTGCAAACGAAGACGCCGACACGCGGTTCCTGTTCGGTCACATCGATTTCTTCGGGAAGTTCAACGCTCTTGGTCAGTGTATTTCTGGCCGCAGCCAGCTGACCGCCGGCCAGACACGCGGCGGCGCTGGCTTCGGTGACCGAACTGGGGATGTCTTTTGGCTCCTGTAAAACGCCGCAGGCATAAACACCCGGACGGGAGGTTTCCACCGGCGTAAACGGCTGGGTAATGGCAAACCTGTATTTGTCGAGACCGACATCGAGACGACGGGCCAGCTCCGCGGTTGATTCCGGAACCTGAAGCCCGACGGACAGCACCACGATGTCAAAAAACTCCTCTTGAATCGTGCCGGTTTCATCCGCGTAGCGAATGCGCAGATCCCGGTTTTCGCCGACCTCATCGACGGTGTGGATGCGGGCCTTGATGAATCTGACGCCGACCTTTTCTTTTGCGCGCTGATAGTACTTTTCATAATCTTTGCCGAAGGTGCGGATGTCCATGTTGAAGATCGTGCAGTCCAGCTCGCCGTGGGCGTGCTCCTTGGCGATCATGGCGTCCTTGATGGCGTACATGCAGCAGACCGATGAGCAATAGCCGTTGCCGCACCGGTTGGTGTCGCGCGATCCGACGCATTGGAGCCAGGCAATTTTTTTGGGCTCCCTTTCATCCGAGGGACACACCAGATGGCCCATCGTGGGGCCCGCTGCACTCAAAATCCGTTCGAACTCGAGACTGGTCATGACGTTGGGATTGCTCTTATAATGATAGAAGAGCTCCAGGTTCGACGGATCATACGGTTCGCTGCCAAGACAGAGCACCACGGACCCGACCGCGATGTCCCGTTCTTCGGTTTGCTGGCGATGATCGACCGCCTCGGCCAAACAGGCGGCAACACACTGATAGCACTCACAACAGTACCCGCAGTTCAGGCATCGATCGGCCTCCGACCGACCGGTGGGAGCGTCGTATCCGAGCTCGACTTCGTTGAAATTCCCGGTCCGCTGCGTAGCGGGCAGCTCCGGCATCTTTTTCCTACGAACGACCGGTGCTGCCTCGGGAATGGGCCGATAATCCGGATTTTCTTTGGAAATGGGCTGCCGCCCTCCCGCCATATCTTCTCCATCCAGGTAGCGGGTGATCGACTCGGCGGCCTCCCGGCCGGCGGCTATGGCGCCGATGGCAATCCAGGGTCCGGTCTGCAGATCCCCTCCGGCGAACACCCCCTCGCGGTTTGTTGCGTACGTCACCGCATCCACCTCGGCCGTGCCCCAGCGGGAAAACGTCAAGCCGGTCACATCTTCAAGCGCCGACAAATCGGGTCGTTGGCCGATGGCCGGGACCAGTTGGTCAATTTCGATCTCATACTCGCTGTCCGGTATGGGCACCGGCCGCTTGCGCCCGGAGGAATCCGGCTCGGTCAATCTCATCCGGATACAGCGCAGCCCGATCACTTTCCCATCACTGGTCAGCACTTCCTGGGGAGCGGCAAGATAGCTGATTTTCACCCCTTCGGTTTCTGCAGCTTGAACCTCTTCCTCCCAGGCCGGCATTTCCGCCCGGGTGCGACGATAGATGATGCTGACCTCCTCGGCTCCCAGCCGAACAGCCGAGCGGGCCACGTCGATGGCGACATTGCCGCCGCCGATGATGGCAACCTTTCGGCCGACCGCGGCCGTGCCGGTTAAATTGACTTCTCTAAGGAAATCGACCCCCTGGCGGACCCCCCGGGCTTTCTCGCCGGGAATCGCCAGGTCGATTCCCTTGTGGGCCCCCAGCGCCAGATACACGGCACTGTAGCCGTTATTCATAAGATCATCGAGGGTCAGTTCCGGGCCGATGGGCGTGTTGGTTTGGATTTCCACACCCAGGTTGGTGATGACCTCGATTTCCATATCGAGAATCTCGCGGGGCAGACGATGGGCGGGGATTCCGACCCGCAGCATGCCCCCGGGTTCGGGCAAGGCTTCATAGATGGTGGATAAGACTCCCTTGCGGGCCAAGTGGTAGGCTGCGGAGAGCCCTGCCGGTCCCGACCCGACGATGGCAACCTTCTCCTTGCGCGGCGGCAGGCAATCGATCTTGACTTCCCTGGGATCGAACTGGTCGGCCGCCAGCCGCTTGAGGTCGCGAATGGCCACGGGATCATCCACTTCGCAGCGTCGGCAGGCGTCTTCACATCCATGGGGACAGATTCGACCCAGCACGCCGGGCAGGGGCAGGTCTTCCATGATGATTTTCAGGGCCTCTTCATATTTGCCCTCTCTGACCATCTGTACATAGGCCTGCACGTTCAAACCGGCCGGACAGGCCAATCGACAGGGTGCCGTGTCACATTTCTGAATGGCATACGCGCCCGGGATCGCCTGGGCATATCTCTTATAGGCGGCCTTTTTGACTGACAGCCCTTCGTCGTATTCGTTGGGCAGATTAACGGGGCAGACTTTGGCGCATTCCCCGCAGCTGGTGCATTTGGAAAGATCGATAAAACGCGGCTGCTCACGAATCCGGGCCGTGAACCGCCCGGGTCCACCGTCCAGTTGCAGCAGTTCGGTATTGGTTAAGAGCTCGATGTTTAAATGCCGGCCGACCTCGACCAGTTTGGGTGAAATGATTCACATGGCGCAGTCGTTGGTGGGAAAGGTCTTGTCGAGCTGCGACATCAGACCGCCGATGGCCGATGATTTCTCGACCAGATAGACGTAATAGCCCGAATTGGCAAGGTCCAGGGCCGACTGCATACCGGCAATCCCGGCACCGACAACCATTACCGCGCCAATGGGATCGGAATGACCGCCCTCTGGAACGCCTCTTTTTTCCTCGTTTAGATTCAATCCCATTTTTCTACTCCCTAAATCCCCTCGATGATCTCCGGGAGCTTGTGCTCCCATCCGATGGTTGACAGAAAAACGCCTCTGAATCCTTCCTTTTTTAAGGTGGCGACCATTTCAGAGGCTATTTGAAGACACTCACGCACCTTGTCCGGTGAGCGCTGAAGCCGTTCGATGACGGCATCCGGAATGTAGATGTGCGGCATATTGCGCGAAATGTAACGGGCCATGCCCAATGACTTGAGCAGCAGGACAGTGGGAATGATGATGATATCCGGCCGTTTGATCCGTTTCAGAAACGGTTCAATGGCGGCGGTGTCGAACAGCGGGGGTGTGATGAAAAACCGCGCCCCGGCTTCGAAGCGTTTCATCATCTCCTCTACCTCCAGATCGGGAGATTTACCCTTGGCACCGGCGTCGATGGTCGAGCCGACCATGAAATCCGGTGCACCGGCCAGTTCGATTCCCGCCATATCCCGTCCGCCGCGTAAATCCTGAATGGCTCTCAGTAATTCGATCAAGTCGATGTCGTATACGGACCGGGCCTGATGATGGTCTCCGAAGCTCGGATCTTCACCTTTAACCGCCATGACACTGGACATGCCGAGGGCATAGGCCGCCAGAAGATCCCCTTGCAACGCAAGCCGGTTGCGATCCCGGCAACAAACCTGAAAGATCGCCGGTAATCCTTCCTTGCGCAGGACCATGGCGCCACCCAGGGAGCTCATTCTCATAACCGCATTGCTCATTTCCGGCACGACGAACTCATCGACCTTATCTTTGACCCTCTTGGCATTGGCGACCATTGTGGAAACATCCACCCCCTTGGGTGGTTCCATCTCCGCCAATACGGCAAATTCACCCGTCTCGAATTTGCGTTTTAATTTCATTGGCTTTCCTCCGATTTATTTGAGAAGGGTCTCTTTTGACCGGAAAAAGTGGCGGTTTATTCCAAACCGTTCCTGAGAGTTTTCCATTCACTCCGCAACAACCGTGCCGAAACCGCCGGAAAATGATGAAAAGAACTTATTCATATAATTTCAAATACTTATGGTCATATTTCACAGAAAACAACGGTATTGCAAATTCGCCCAAACTATGCCAATATGGCATAGTTCAATTTTTTATTGTTTAATTTCAAATAATTAAGATGGTATGCCATTTTGGAATAGGCCAAAATTGAAGCCTTTACCACGAAGGATGACCTGCTCTTGAATGTGATCAACAATTGGGTCTCTTCTACCGATATATGATGAAAGGAACCTCGTAATGGATGAGAGGATACTGGTCGTTGACGACGATTGGGACTTTCTGGAACTGATGAAAGCCAGGTTGAGAGGCGCCGGCTTTA